>QHOP01000088.1 GCA_003219345.1 Verrucomicrobiota bacterium | reverse complement strand
TCTCACTAAAGAAATCGGCGCTCTATAATCGTCTGGCGGCGGTTTTGGTCCTATTGATCGGTTACAACTCCCCGGGTCGCGTGCTTGCCGCGAACGGGCCGCCACCTGGTTTTGTCGCGCTGTTCAACGGAAAGGACCTCTCCGGCTGGCGCGGCGGCGATACATTTGACCACCGCAAGTGGCTCGCCATGCCCGAAGCCGAGCGCGCAGCCACAAACGCCGAGTGGACCGATGATATGCGCAAACACTGGCGTGTCGAGAACGGCGAGTTGATCAATGACGGCAACGGCAGATATGCCACGACTGAGAAGGATTACGGGGATTTCGAGTTGCGCATTGAATACAAGACTGTGCCCAAGGCGGATTCCGGAATTTACCTGCGCGGCTGTCCGCAGGTGCAAATCTGGGACTACACGGAGAAGGAGAAATTTCCATTGGGCGCGGACAAAGGATCGGGCGGACTCTGGAACAACAGCGCAGGCGCGCCGGGCAAGGACCCGCTCGTGCTGGCGGACAAACCGTTTGGCGAATGGAATTCGTTTCGGATCGTCATGATCGGCTCGCGCGTGACCGTCTGGCTGAATGGCAAGCTGGTCGTCGATCATGCCGTGCTCGAAAACTACTACGATAAACCGGACAAGAGTCTGAAGCGTGAGCAATGGCGTCCCGTGCCGGCCCAGGGGCCGATCGAGCTGCAAACGCATGGCGGCGAGATTCGCTGGCGAAACGTCTTCATTCGCGAGATTGGCGCTGACGAGGCGAACAAAGTTCTGACATCGCACCGAAACGACGGTTTTCATTCCGTGTTCAACGGGAAGAATTTCAGTTCGGGGACTTCGTCGTGCGGGTCGAATTCAAACTGCCGCCCGGCGGCAACAATGGACTGGCCATTCGTTACCCCGGCGAGGGCAACACAGCGTACGTCGGCATGTGCGAGTGCCAGGTTCTGGACGATGATTACGAGAAGGCCACCGGCGAAAAGATCGATCCGCGCCAGGCGCACGGCTCGGCCTACGGCATGGTTGCTGCCGCCCGGGGTTACCAGCGTCCGATCGGCGAGTGGAATTTCGAGGAAGTGACAGTGAAAGGTTCGACCATCAAAGTGGAACTCAACGGCACCGTAATCCTGGATGCGGACCTTTCGAAAGTGAAGGACTTCATGGCCAACCATCCGCACCCGGGCAAAGACCGGACCAGCGGCCATTTCGGCTTCGCCGGCCATAATGATCCAGTCTGTTTCCGCAACGTTCAGATCAAGCGGCTCTAGCCTGGAAACTTCAAACCCGCCTGAATTCGAGCCCCTGACCTTCCTGCAGCGCGGGGAAGAATTCCTCCGCGACGATGTAACCGAGGCAGCCGGGCGCGCCGCAACGACACGGATGTTCACGGTAGTCCTCCCGGTCGTAGCCGTAGTTGAAAGTGATTTCCTCGCCGGCAGAAATGTCGCGCCGGGCAACAATCCAGATCTGGCCGTCGATCAGCTCGGCGTCGCAGTTGGGGGCGCAACTGTGATTGAGAAAGCGCGCGGGGTTCCAGCTCACCGCGCCATCGATGTCCCGTTCATCGTCCAGCTCGAAAATGGAGGTGTTGCCAGCCTCGCAGCGGCTGAGCGATTCTGTCTTCGTAATTATTTGACCGACGTATTCGATCACGAGGGTGCCAAGCCGAATCGGCCCAGTGGCAAACCCGCCGATGCCGTGGATGGACGATCGCTTGAATTCCAAAGTGGGTTTGGATTCGTTTTCCGTCATTCGCGTGCGGCAAATTGGAGTTCAGAACGCACCCATATCGTCCGGTCAGCCGACAATTTGGTCCTCCGGTCGAACGGCGGCCTGACTATTGAAAGTCAAAGCCGCCGCCTTCATGCCTTTCGAAGGCAGTTGAATCAGCACGTTGGCCATGGTGATGAGTCCGCCGCCGACGAGCAAGTTTGCTGTCAGTTTTTCATTCGCGTAGTCGATGGTCGCCCATCCGGAGAACCACGCGGGCAGGAACAGGGCGAATACGCTCGCGAAGATGGGTTCAAAGCAATAGATCAAGCCGGCTTGAGTTGCCGTTACGTGAGCCTGCCACCGATTCATCAGCAGGTAGCCCCCAAACGTGCAGAAAACAACCAGGAAGCCCATCAGCCCGATCGTTGACGCCGAGCTGTATGCTCGAATCCAATCGGTCCGCTGCTCTGTTGTCACGAGGGCGACCGGCAGACAAACCAAAGCCATCACGGCGAACATGACGGCGGAAAAATGCTTCACATTATTTCCAGCGTATTTGGGGCGTTCAAGCCAGAGAATCTGGCCGGTGAAGATGACCGAGGCGGCGATGGTTTCCAATTCCCCGCGACCCAGGCGCAAATTCTGCCAATCGACCTTCGCGAGAACGGCGATGCCGGCGACGACCATCGCACAACTTACAAACACTCTCGCTGTGGGAGGTCGCCGTTCGCGCCACGCGACCCAGAGCGGAATCAGCAGGCAATAACATTGCGTGAGAAAAGCGGACGTCGAGGCCGCGGTGTACGCCATGCCATCCACTTGAAGCAAAATGCCGGTGCCGGCAAACAACCCCAGGCCGATGCCTTGTTCCAATTCAAGTCGCTTCAATCGCGTCAGTGAGGGCGCCGAGATCAGCAGCAGGATGAGCGCGGCGATGGCAAAGCGATAAACAACGCAAAGCGAAGCGATGAACCAAGTGCCCTTGGTGGACAGCAGCGCCTGCTGTGACATCGCCAACGCCTTGGTGGCCGGGAAACTCAATCCCCAACAGGCGTTGGCGAGGACCAGCATTTGGAGTGCTTTAAGCCGTTTCGCGTCGCGCGACATGAGCGAAACATATCCAGGGCTCCTTGCCGACAGGAAGCAAAAGAAATTCGCGTGTTCCCTCACAGTGCGGCGCGCTGCGCAACGCGCCGCCGGGCTGGAGTTGCACCTCGTAAAACTCGACTGTCCTTTTCCAGAGGCAACGGCGACAGGGTGCGGATGCGGCAATTCTTGTCAGAGAGGAATTGGGCATCTACTATATCGAACAATCAGTCTTGCAGAGTGGACAGCCTGAGGCGGCGTTGCCGGTTTGGCAATGCCTATGACGGCCCCGAACCCGGCCTGCGTGCGAGGGCCTGAGAAGACTCATGGATCGATTGAAACGGAAAATGAAAGCGCTGGTAAAACGGGAAACTAAACCCGGTTTGTGGTTGGAAGAGGTCCCGGTGCCGAAGATCGGCATCAACGACGTGCTGATCCGGGTGGATCGCGCGGGCATTTGCGGCACAGACCTGCACATTTACAAATGGGACGCCTGGGCGCAGCAGACCATTCCCGTGCCAATGGTCGTCGGCCACGAATTCGTCGGCTCGGTGGTTGAGGTCGGTTCGAACGTGACCGATTTTTTCCCCGACGAAATCGTCAGCGCCGAGGGCCATGTGGTCTGCGGACGTTGCCGCAACTGTCTGGCCGGGCGACGGCATCTGTGCAAGGACACCCAGGGCATAGGCGTCAATCGTCCGGGCGCGTTTGCGGAATATATTTCGGTGCCGATGACGAATGTCTGGCACCACAAGAAGAACATCGACCGGGATGTGGCGGCGATTTTCGATCCCTTCGGCAACGCGGTGCACACGGCGCTTTCATTCCCGGTGCTGGGAGAGGACGTGCTCATTACCGGTGCCGGTCCCATCGGCATCATGGCGGTGGCGGTCGTCAAACATGCCGGAGCGAGGTCGGTGGTGATCACCGACGTGAACGAGTATCGGCTCGATTTGGCCCGAAAAATGGGCGCGACAGTCGCGTTGAACGTTCGCGATGGGAAATTGCGCCAGGTGCAGGAACAACTTGGCATGGTGGAGGGCTTTGACGTGGGCCTGGAGATGTCCGGCAATCCGTCCGCGTTCCGCGACATGATCGACAACCTGTGTCACGGCGGAAGAATCGCAATGCTCGGCATCCCCTCCGAGCAAATGGCCATCGATTGGAACAAGGTTGTGTTCAACATGCTGACGATCAAAGGCATTTACGGCCGCGAGATGTATGAAACCTGGTATAAGATGACGGTGATGCTGCAGAGTGGGCTGGATATAAAGCCGATCATTACGCACCGGTTCCATTACACCGAATTCGAAAAGGGCTTCGAAGTCATGACCTCCGGCCAATCAGGGAAGGTGATTCTCGATTGGAATGAAGAGTAAGACTGAGAATGCGCACAGAGGAACACTCCTGGACACAGATAACAACAAGCTTTGACACGGATTTCACAAATTACACAGACTGCTTTTGCCTGTTTTGAATTCGTGAAAATCCGTGTAATTCGTGTCAACCTGCATTCGTCGTTAATGAAGCGATGATGTTCGGCTCAATGAAGCAACATTTGGCGCGGCAGTTGGACGAGATTCGACAAGCCGGGCTTTACAAGGCTGAGCGCGTTATTACCTCGCCGCAGGACGCGCGCATTTGTGTGGGCGACAGCCGGGATGTGCTCAACCTGTGCGCGAACAATTACCTCGGACTGGCGGAGCATCCTGCTGTGGTCAAAGCGGCCCATGAAGCGTTGGACAAGTGGGGTTACGGCTTGTCTTCGGTCCGGTTCATCTGCGGCACCCAGACCATCCACAAGCAGCTCGAAGCCAAAATCAGCGAGTTTCTCGGCACCGAGGACACGATTCTTTACTCGTCGTGCTTCGACGCAAACGCCGGATTGTTTGAAACGCTGCTGGGTGCGGAGGACGCCATCATCTCCGATGAACTTAATCATGCCAGCATCATTGACGGCGTTCGTCTGTGCAAAGCGCAACGCTTTCGTTACCTCAACAACAACCGGGAGGACCTGGAAGAAAAGTTGAAAGAGGCGGCCGGCAGTCGGTTCAAAATGATCGCTACCGACGGCGTTTTTTCGATGGACGGCTTCATCGCGAACCTGCCCGCTATTTGCGACCTCGCCGAGCGATACGACGCGCTCGTGATGGTGGACGATTCGCACGCGGTCGGTTTCATGGGCAAGCGCGGGCGGGGCACGCACGAGTTTCACAATGTAACGGGCCGCGTCGATGTCATCACCGGCACGCTGGGCAAGGCGCTGGGCGGGGCGAGCGGAGGCTACGCCAGCGGGCGCAAGGAAATCATTGAAATGCTGCGCCAGCGGTCGCGTCCGTATCTGTTCTCCAACTCCGTTGCGCCGCCGATCGTCGCGGCATCGCTCAAGGTGCTGGAGCTGCTTTCCGAATCCACTGCGTTGCGCGATCAGCTTGAAGTCAACACGAAATTTTTCCGCGAAGGCGTGACGCGGCTCGGCTTTAACGTCCTGCCCGGCTCCCATCCGATTGTGCCGATCATGCTGGGCGACGCCGCGCTCGCCACCCGGTTCGCGGACGCGATGCTGAAGAAAGGCGTTTATGTCATCGGCTTTTCGTATCCGGTCGTGCCCAAAGGCCAGGCGCGCATTCGGACGCAAATCTCCGCCGCGCATTCGCGTGAAGACCTCGAATTCGCGCTGGAAAAATTCGGTGAAGTGAAAAAAGAATTTGGCCTGTTCGCGAAATGAACCCGTCACGCGCCAGCGCGGTGCTTGGTCTGATCGGCAACACGCCGATAGTCCCGCTGCTTTTTGAAGCGGAGGGCGTGACGATTTACGCCAAGTGCGAGTTCCGGAATCCGAGCGGCAGCGTGAAAGACCGGTTCGCGGCCGCCGTGATTACCGACGCTGAGCGGCGCGGATGGTTGCGACCCGACTCGATCATTCTCGAATGCACCAGCGGCAACACCGGCATCGCGCTTTCCATGATTGGCGCGGCCAAGGGCTATCGCGTCACCATTTTGATGTCTGAGGAAGCGAGTCACGAGCGTCGCCGGCTGATCCGCCAGTTCGGCGCGGAACTGATTCTCTTCAAAAGCGGCGGCCGTTATCAAACGGGCATCAACCTATCGCGCGAAATGGCTGCCAAGGACAGTCGATACTTCCTGCCTCGACAGTTCGAAAACCCTTTGAACGCCACAGACCATGAACACTCGACCGGTCAGGAAATACTGCGGCAAGTGGACGGACCGATTGACGCGGTCGTCGCCGGCTACGGCACAGGCGGCACGCTGGCCGGAGTGGGGCGCGCGGTCAAACAGCGTTATCCCAAAGCGAAAATCTTCGCGATGGAGCCGGCCGAGGCGGCGCTGCTCTGCGGCGAGATGCCCTGTTGTCATCGAATCGAAGGTGTCGCGGACGGGTTCATTCCTGAGTTGCTCCGCTCCGCTCGGGTGGATGGCGAAATCAAAGTGACCAGCACGGAGGCGCTGGCGATGGCGCGGCGGCTCAACCGCGAGTTCGGCTTGCTGGTCGGCACCTCGTCCGGCGCGAACGTGGCGGCCGCGTTGAAAGTGGCGCGTGACCTCGGCCCGTCGGGCAAAGTCGTCACGCTGCTTTGCGACCGGGCCGAGCGTTACTTCAGCACGGCGCTGTTTGACGCGGACGAGTCACCGAGCGCCGAAAAAAGGGGTCCTGAGTAGACACTTTTCTTCCAGCTGCTTCGCTTAATCTTCAATCAAATCATGAACTGGATTCCCTACGGACCGCACGCGCTTTTGTTCCGATTCGCGGATCACGTCGGCGAAGCAGCGTTGGCACGACAGCGAGGCATCGTGGCCGAACTGGAACGTCATCCTCCGGCTGGACTGGCGGAGTATGTACCCGCGTTCACGACGATCCTGTTGGAGTTCGATCTGAAGATCGTGCCGGAGCCAAAACAAGTGGCGGGCGAGCTTCTCAAGCGTTTCGAAACCGCTGCGCAGGCAAAACTGCCGGCGTCGCCGGCCAAAGAAATTCCTGTCCACTACGACGGCGAAGATTTGGAGACTTTGGCGAGAGCTAAACACATGACTGTCGAGGAGGTTTGCGAGTTGCATTGCGGCCCGGTTTACAACGTTTACATGCTCGGTTTCTCGCCCGGATTTCCGTACCTCGGTGATTTGAACCCGCGTTTGCACACACCGCGCCTGGCGTCGCCCCGACCCAAAGTGCGCGCCGGCTCGGTCGCTATCGGTGGCGAACACACCGGCATTTACACGGTGGACAGTCCGGGCGGCTGGAACATTATCGGTTACACACTGTTGAAAATCTTCGACCCTTCGCGCGGCGGACCGAAGGGTCTGGATGAGGCGATGTTCCTGCTCAAGCCGGGCGACCGCGTGAAGTTTGTGCAGGTCTAGTGGCCTGCCAGAGAAATACCCATACCAGGTGAACGTTCCGTTTTCCCCTCACCCGGCCTTCGGCCACCCTCTCCCCATCCGATGGGGAGAGGGCAGGGTGAGGGGCGTTGCTGTTTCCGACTTGATCGGCGTCATTGTAAAGAAGCGTTAGGGACACCACACTTCAGACCGGAGTCATGGGCGACGAAATTTTCGAAATCCTGGAGCCGGGTTTCGGCGCGACGTTGCAAGACGGCGGGCGGGTTGGCTGGCGGCGGTTCGGCGTGCCGCCGAGCGGCGCGATGGATGAGCACGCCGCGCAGTGGGCGAACCGCCTGCTCGACAATGAGCCTGACGATCCGGTGGTCGAGATTCTGTTGCAGGGCTCGAAGTTCAAGACGCTGCTCGAAACGTGGGTTGCGGTCACCGGCGCTGACGCCGGCGCCAACGTGCCAACCTGGAGAGCCGTGCGAATGAACGAAGGCGACGTGCTTCAGTTTCCAAAGAATCACTCGGGGGTCTGGATCTACCTGGCGGTTCCAGGTGGTTTTGAGGGGCAACGTCTGCTCGGCAGCGCGAGCGTTTACGTGCGAGGACAGTTGGGACACACGTTTGTCCGCGGCGACGTATTGTGCCGGGCGTCGAGCGCGCGTTTTGAGCTCTCGCGCGGTGTCGCCGGACGCGCCGTTGACTGGCATGAGCGGCGCAACTACGAATCACCCCCGCCGTTGCGGGTTTGGCGCGGGCCGCAATGGGACTTTTTCAGCGGGACTGACCGCGAACATTTCCTGGCTCAGGAATGGACCGTCAGCTCGCAAAGTGACCGGGTCGGTTATCGACTGACGGGAAAGCCGTTGAAAGCGCCCGCAGCAGAGATGATCAGCGAACCGGTGCTGCCCGGCTCGGTTCAAATCCCGACGAACGGCCAGCCGATTGTAACCATGTGCGACGGGCCGACGGTGGGCGGGTATCCCAAACTCGGCCTGGTGGACGCCGCTGATTTGTCGTGGCTGGCGCAATGCCGGCCCGGTTTGAAAGTGAGGTTCGTTGAATGATGCTGTTTCTTTTGCCGGGCAAGACTGTCCGGCCACCTGCAGATGGAAAAATACTGCTCGGCAAGTAGTTTGCTTGGAGCGCTGCAGCGCTTCTCTTCTCCCTCTCCTCCCCAAAAAAGGAGGAGAGGGCCGGGGAGTGGAGGCTGTTTTTTCCCCTCTCTCCGGCTCTCTCCGCGCTCGCTCCTCGCGAGGAGAGAGGGAAAAACGCCCTCAGCGTTTTCATGCCGAACACAACTGGCTGAGGCCTGCGCTACTCATGAAACTCGACCTCAATTGCGATCTGGGTGAAGGCGAACCGTTGGGTCGGACCCGCGCGCTGATGCGCTGGATTACTTCAGCGAACGTCGCTTGCGGCGGGCACGCGGGCGATTTCACAATGATGGAATCGTGCGTTCGTCTGTCGAAGCAACAGGATGTGCGGTTGGGCGCGCATCCGGGGCCATGGAGTCGCGGCGATTTCGGACGCGGTCACATCCAGCTTACGCCGGATGAGATGGAGTCTCTTCTCCTGCACCAGGTCGGCGCCTTGGAATTGATCGCGCAGGCGAACGGGGTCCGGCTCCACCACATCAAGCTGCACGGCGCGCTTTATCACGCGAGTGAAGAGGAAGACGCATTGGCCAAACGCTACGTCGCCGTCGTCGAACGCTTCTGGCCACGCGCCAGGATCTACGCGCGAGCTCGCGGACGAGTCGCGCGCATCGCGCGTCGAGGTGGAGTGGTTGTGTGGGAAGAGGCGTTCGTTGACCGCAACTATCGCGATGATGGAACGCTCGTTTCCCGGAATGAACCGAACGCGCTGCTGACCGGGACAAGCGTCGTCGTTGCGCGCATTCGCCAGCTTCTGGAAAAGGGCGACGTAACTGCCGAATCTGGAAAACGCATCGCCTTGCGCCCGCAAACCCTCTGCATTCATTCGGACACGCCGCGCGCCGTGCAACTGGCGCGAGTCGTGGCGAAGGAGCTTTACAAATTCTCGAAATCTGCCAACGCCGGGCGAAATACCACTCGTCGGATTCGCGGTCGTGTTTGAGGGGTCAAAGGTGGGTTTTTCATGTCCGGACATTGCTTTGTCCAGACGTGCTAGTGAAGAGCCGCCCGTAATGCAAGCGATTGAATGATCCTTCCTTCGGCTTCGTTGAGTTCTCTCAGGCGCCAGTAAACTTTCGTTTCGTCGAAATAGTTCCTCGCCATTTTGACAAAGATGTTGCCGTGCTTGGCTTCGGACGTCCAAAGCCGGTGGTAGAACTGCTTCAGTTCGGCGTCGTTCTGAATGGCTTCCCCGATAAGACGAAAACGTTCCGCGCCGCGACATTCGATGATGGAGGCGAGCAGCAGACGGTCGAGGAAACGATTGAGCGGATCAGTGCGGCAAAGGTCGAGAAGCGCCTTGATATACGGGTCCTCGGTGATTTCTTTAGCCAAACGCACGCCACGTTTTACCATGTGCGCATAGACCTGCTGAAAATGGTCCAGCTCCTCAATGGCCGTCTCGATGAGCTCGGGGATGATTTCGATGCGGTCGGGATACTTGGCGACGAAACTCATCGCCATCGCGGACGCTTTCCGTTCGCAGTCAGCGTGGTCCTGCAGGAAGGCGGGAAAATTCGACACGACGATCGTCACCCATTCAGGGCGGGTGGCCACGGCCGGTTCGAGCGAATATTTCATAGAATCGCTTGCATTCTAGCAGCAGCGATGGAAAGCGGAAGGGCAAAGCCGACAAGTGACGGGTTACGAGCGGCAAGTGGAGGAGTCGAAACCGCCGAAGCGGTCGAAGCCCGCGCTTCTTCAATCACCCCGCCGCGGGGAGCTAAGAAAACTCGAGCGGGCAAAGGAGCGAGCTTGTTGAATTTTGCCGACTGGTTGGGCACTGTCTGACCGGCGCTGGCGGCAGCGTGGAAAAATTGGGCATGCCAACCTCGGAAACAGACTATTACTTTCGTCGCTTCGGTTTTTGTGAGCGGCAGATTGCAACGCCGCCGAGGCCAGACTTGGGGATTGTTGTTGTCATTCCGTGTTTCAATGAGCCGGATTTGATCCGCAGTCTGGAATCACTCCGGCTTTGCGAACGGTCTGCTTGCGCCGTAGAGGTGATTGTCGTCGTCAACTCGCCGGCCGGTTGTTCCGAAGAAATCCGTTCACGGAATCAGGCGACTTTGAAGACCGCCACTGAATGGATTGCGGAGCATTGTGACCCACGGCTGGCGGTCCGCCTGCTGCACTTTCCCGAGCTGCCGCCGAAACAGGCCGGCGTCGGTTTGGCGCGGAAAATCGGGATGGACGAAGCATTGCGACGATTTGATGACGTTGGGAGGCCGGAGGGAGTCATAGTGGGCTACGACGCGGACTGCGGATGCGAGCGCAATTATCTGACAACTATCGAGCAGCGCTTTCAGCAAAATCCTCAAAGTCCCGGTTGCAGCATTTACTTCGAGCATCCCCTGAGCGGCCCGTTGTCGCCGCAGGTTTACGAAGCAGTCGGTGCTTACGAATTGCACCTGCGTTACTACGTTCGGGCTTTGCGATACGCCGGCTTTCCGCACGCGCATCACACGATCGGTTCCTGCATCGCTGTGCGCGCCGACGCGTACCGCGAACAAGGCGGTATGAACAAACGGAAGGCCGGCGAGGATTTTTATTTCCTGCACAAAGTCATCCCGCTCGGCGGCTTCACCGATTTGACCGAAACGACGGTTATTCCTTCAGCTCGTCCTTCGGACAGGGTTCCGTTTGGGACAGGCAAGGCAGTGCGCAGTTTTCTGACGGGACAGGAGATCATGACGTATCCGCTGGAAGCTTTTCTGGACCTCAAATGCTGTTTCGAGCGCGTAGCGGAGATATATCGGCGCGGAAAGGTGCCTGCTGGTGAGAAGCTGGAAGGATTGCCCGTGTCCATGCGCGATTTTTTCGCTGAACAGCGATTCGCCGACGCGCTGGAAGAGATTTGCGAAAACACTTCGAGCGAAGCGGCGTTTCGCAAGCGTTTCTTTCGTTGGTTCGACGGTTTTCGGGCGATGAAATCCATTCACCACGCGCGCGACCGCTTTTACGGCGAAGGCAGGGTAGGTGAGCAAGCCGCCCGATTGCTCGCGAGGTCGACGCCGGGCCGAGGCGCTGGCGCCGCTTCGTCTCTTCGCGACCTTCTGCAAATTTATCGAGAGCTTGACCGCGGCGGGTCGGGAAACAGCGGCCCATTGCCATAGGCCAGCAGTCTCCCGTTTTCACAGGATGCTGCAGAATAAATCCGGACGAGACGTCTGAAAAATCAACGATGCGGCGTCATGGCGCTGTGCTCGTTCTTTGGTTTTTATTTGCGATTGCCGGCGCGGCTGACTAGCGTTTCTGCATTGTTGTCGGACACAGCAGAGAGTTTTGCTTTGAATTATGAACAAGCCGCACTTTTCGGCCGATGAAATCACGGAATTGACTGTCGGGCTGAATCAATTGGCCCGCAATCTTTGGTGGACGTGGAACCAGGAAGCGCAGGAAGTTTTTCAACAACTTTCCCCCCGCGGATGGCAAAACCTTTATCACAACGCCGTCGCCGTGCTACACGAAGTTTCGAACTACGAATTGCGCGTGCGTCTTCAGGACCGCGATTTCGCGCGCCAGGCGCGCGCAGTGCTGGACAACTTCCAGACCTATCTGAAGGAGGCCAAGACCTGGGGGCGGGAAAATGCGCCGCATTTGCTCCAGAACCCGGTCGCTTACTTCTCCGCTGAATTCGGATTTCATGAAACCTTGCCGATTTCCGCCGGAGGTTTGGGCATTCTCGCCGGCGACCACGCCAAATCGGCCAGCGACCTCGGTCTCGGTTTTGTCGGCGTCACTTTGTTTTATCGCGAAGGTTATTTTCAGCAGACGGTCAACCAGGATAACTGGCAGTCCGAGTATTACACGCGGCTGAATCCCAGGAATCTGCCGATTGAACCGGTGCTGGACGCGAAAAACGAGCCGCTGGTCTGCACGGTCGAGATAGCCATGAACGAAGTCTATTTCCAGGCGTGGCGCGTCAACGTGGGTCGCTGCCCGGTTTATCTGCTCGACACGAACCGGCCGGAAAATGAACAGCATTATCGCGATTTGACGCTGCGCGTTTATGGCGGCGACAGCACGACACGGATCATGCAGGAGGTTTTGCTCGGTGTCGGCGGCGTTCGTCTGTTGCGCGCGCTCGGGGTTCAGCCTTCGGTGTTTCACATGAACGAAGGGCACGCGGCCTTTTTGACGCTGGAACTGGTTCGCGAAAAACTGGCCGAAGGCAAGTCGTTCAGAGATGCATTGGCGCGAACGAAGGCGGAATGCATTTTCACCACGCACACGCCGGTGGAAGCAGGGCATGATCGGTTCAGCCGCGATTTGGTCAATTACGCGCTGAACAGATTTCAATCGCAGCTTAAGCTTTCGCTCAACGACTTGATGGCTCTGGGCCGGGTTCATCCCGAGGACGCCAACGAACCGTTCTGCATGACGGTGCTGGCACTGCGCGTTTCGCGCGCGGCCAACGGAGTGAGCGAACTGCACGGTCAGGTCAGTCGTCAAATGTGGCATTGTCTCTATCCGGACAAATCGCCGGATGAAGTCCCGATTGGCCACATCACGAACGGCGTCCATTTGCTGGGCTGGATGAAAGGTCCGGTGCGGCGTTTCTGGCGGCGCAAACTCGGGCCGACCTGGGAGAGCAGCGTTAACTCGGCGGACTTCTGGCAACGACTGACCGATCCCGAATTCATCGCCGACGAAGAGATTTGGGCGTTGCGTTACAACCTGCGCCGCGAGTTGATCGAATTTACGCGCCGTCGTCTGCTCATTCAGGGCCTGCGGCTGTCGCAAGACGACTTCATCGCCTTTGATCAACTGCTGAATCCCGACGCCTTGACCATTGGTTTCGCCCGCCGTTTCGCGACCTACAAACGCGCGCCGCTGATTTTCCAGCAATTCGAAAACGTCCTGAAACTCGTGCGCGACAAACAGCGTCCGATTCAATTCGTTTTCGCAGGCAAAGCGCATCCGCGCGACGACGAAGGGAAGCGTTTCATCCAACACATCATTCACTTGAGCAAATACAGCGAGCTTAAAGGGTATCTGGTCTTCATCGAAAACTACGATGTGCACGTCGGACGGCAGATGGTTTCCGGCTGCGATGTCTGGCTGAACAACCCGCGCCGGCCGCTGGAAGCTTCCGGGACCAGCGGCATGAAGGCTAATTGCCACGGCTGCCTCAACTTCAGCATCCTCGACGGCTGGTGGCGCGAGGGCTACGACGGCACGAACGGCTTCGCCATCGGCGACGACTCACATCCTGACTCCATCGAGGAGCAGGACCGTCGCGACAGCGAAAATCTTTACCAGACGTTGACCGAGGAAATTATTCCGTGCTTCTTCGATCGGGACGCCGATGGGATCCCGCGCCAGTGGATCCAAAAAATCCGCCGCGCGATGGCAACGCTGGTGCCCCAATTCAACACCTGGCGCATGGTCCAGGAATACACGCGGAGGTGTTACCTCTTCAAATGAAGTTTGATCGAACGCTCGACTGTCGCGGCCGTTCAAAAACGGACTGAACGCCGCGCGGCGTGAAGTGCGAAATCCAAATCCTTCCTGGAAAGGACATGGGCAAAGCAGTAGACTGGCTGCGTGATTTGCGACGTTAAATCTCAAACACGCGACGAGGTGCTCGCACTTTTCAAAGAATGGAACGAGCCGGTCTATCGCGTTGACCAGTTGTTGCACTGGCTCTACGTCCAGCGCGTCACGAGCTGGGAGGCGATGACCAATCTGCCGAAGCATTTACGGGAAAAACTCAGCGAACATTACTCGCTTCACTCTTTGGAGTTGGTTCGCAAACAGGGAGCGCGCGATACG
>QHOP01000080.1 GCA_003219345.1 Verrucomicrobiota bacterium | reverse complement strand
CAGTCCATAGTGGCCGGCGTGAGCAAAAACTCAAGACTGAAAAGCCGCGACGCTGTTCTCTACTTCCTTAACCGATAGAATGTGGAATTACCCGACGCTCCAACCGTGACCGTGGCTTGCTTGCCAACTTCTACCACGGGAGTTGTTACCGGCAACCAGGTTCCTGCTGAAAGACTCTCCTTGGACTCAAGGCCGAATCCCGCAGCCGCCTTAGGCCAGGAAATCAGGATGTTGTTGTTCCCCGATCGCACCACGCCCAGCGACGGAGACGGCGTGGACGTGTAAGTGACCTGCAAATAGGGTAGAACTGGGCCGCCGACTTGGCCGGATAGAGACCGAAGACGACGCCGACGGCGCCGGAGAGCCGGAGCTGCCGAATGCCAACAGCACGAACCAGGAGGTGACAATCGTCTTCCTCTTCGCCGCCAAGCCGGGCCCGCGTATTGTCAGTCAACGCGCGCGGACAAATTGCGCGCGAGTTCATGCGGATCGAGCGACGGCCCGCCGTTACTGCGACTCCTGGCTGCCGGGCGACGACCCTTTGGGCAACACGATCTTGATCGCGTCCAGGTCAAATGACCTTGACGCCATTGGACGTTCCGATAAGGTCGTCCTCACTCAACCCTGAGCAACTGTCACTAACAATTGACGATATGAAAGGAATTCCGATGCGAATAAAACTGATAACGCCGTCGTTGATTATCCTGCTGGGCACCGTTGCCGCTTTCGGGGGTGACAACTCTCTTGGAACGTGGAAACTCAATGTGGAAAAATCTAAATACACCCCGCCACCACTTCCGGTGAAGAGCCTGAGTGCTACCCGCGAGGCATTCGATGGAGGTGTCAAAGTGACCACCACAGGGGAACGGCAAGACGGCACTCCGATCAAATCTACCTACACCGCCAAATATGATGGCAAGGATAACCCCGTCACCGGAGCACCATGGGATACGATCGCCATCAAGCAGGTGGACGATAACACCTTCACGGTCACCACCAGGCAGGCAGGTGGGAAGTACCTGGCAACCGGTCGAGTGGTCATCTCGAAAGACGGCAAGACCATGACTACTACATCCAAGGGCACTAACAGTGAAGGCGAGGCGTTTAGCGCCGAGTTCGTTTGGGAAAAGCAGTAGTAAGCGCCAGTATAAGGAAAATACCGATCATGGGGAAGGTGGCGATTGCCACGAAGACGATGAGGGGCGAAAGACAGATTTTTGACAGGGCCACCGGCCCGCCCTCATTAACGCCGGCTTAACTAGAACTCCGAGCACGCGTTGGGCTGCACTCAAGTTTGAGGTGTGCCCGTATTTCCAATCATTGATCTGAACGTCCAATCATCGTCGCGAAAAGTTTGCGCCGCCGAACCCGGCGCCGGGCTTTCTCTATGGTTCTTAACGATTGCACGATCGACCAAGCTCAGCGACCGCCGCCGGGGATGCTGCGCCGGCAACAATCGCGTCGAAAGTTTCCCGAACCGTTCGACTGCCCAGTGGGGCGGCGGTTCGCTACTTTCCCCAGTAGTGAGAACCAAAAAACAAAACAACTCCGAACGTGGTAACGCACATCCACAGCGAAACGGCTCGCGCTGTGTCCATGAACGTAATCCCGAACCAGACGAAAAACGCACCCCAAAGAGGAACAAACAGGAAGTATGCAGAAAAGAATCGGCGCTCCTCAGGCGTCGCCTTGCGAAACCGTTCGCCCGATAAAAAGCGTGCAATCCAAACCCAAACCACTTGCATAACGTCAATGACACCGAATACCGCTTAAACAATGGCCGGATTCACTGATCTGACCATGGCCAGTCTGGACGAGTTGCGAACAGAAGCGAACAAGAAAATCACGGGCTCAAATCCCGTCGGACGACGCGGGTGGTGATGGATCGTCCGGTCCCTCGTTTGTACCGTTCGGTGCGAATGAAGCGGGCGACTTACTTGGGAACAACACGATAGCCTCTCTGGGCAAAAATCTGTCGCGCGCGCTCCTGGCGCTCCGGAGGAACCGTAACTGGATAGTAAGGATAACCGTTCGCATCGGAAATCAGGAAATCAACTGAGTTGCCTACGTTGAAGCGGGCCGTCGAACTGCTTTCGTGTTTAGACCATCATTCGCCCAACGGCCAGTCAAGGCCGTCTCATCTGTGATCCAAAGCCCTCCAATTCTTACCACGGAAGATCGCGTCTCCGCCCAGAATCCCATCCGGATAAACCGCGCTCGGTGGGCGGGCCAAGTACACTATGAGAGCATTCGGTTCCATCACCCATCGGGTTGGCCACAGCATCTCGCCATCGTAGGTTGCCTGTTGCACGAGCAAGCGGTTTGTCGGCTCGTCGAACCGCAACAGGGTATAGGACGGCCTGCCGCCGTAATTGACACCTCGCACCAGGTACGGACGCAGATCATTACTGGGCGGAGGCGTGAAGCCCCGAGCGAACGCCGCCGCCTGCTCCCGGTCAACCAAGGCGAAGGACTGGTCCTGCAGCAATGCGACCGCTTGCGACCGCTTTCCTTCATCAACTCTAACGTAGTGATTCGTCAAGAGCGGCGCCCACCGACTGGCTTCGGCCAAAATTGAAGATTGATCTGAAGGAATCTGCCAACTGTGAATCTTCGGCGGCGCCAAACAGCCGGCGGCAAGCAGCAGGATCAGGCTTGATACACCGATCGCCCCCAATTTTCCGGGGGCAAAAGCAGCTCGGCATGGCCAGCGGAGCCGGTTGCAACTCGTTGTCATGTTCCTTTTTGTCGTGCGACGAATGATCTACCTTACGCGACGTTCTCGAATCACGACGGGTCTGCCATCCACATTTCTGTAGTCACTGTCTGCGTCGAGTTCGACGGTGCGGTTCGACGAAATCTGCCAACCGAATGTGTAATCACCGCCGAAGGGTGCGGTGACAGCCCGCAGGTTCGGATCGCAGGTCCGGATCATTTCGAGCGAAGTGTTATCAAGATTCGGCAGTTGGGCAAGGACTCGAGCGCGGGCACGTTCAACGATTCGCGGCCACTCGGCGCGGAATCGCGAGCCTCCTGGTCCTTGACAGGCGCTCATCGTCAGAATGAGGGCGAGCATTGGAACGAGGTTAGTACATTTCATACTGCTCCACTTCTACCAAGGCCGACTGGCCCTGGGCGGCGCCAGTTTTTCCCAAAGTGTTGGGTTTTGCGTATGAAACGAGCGACTCACTAGGGAACAACACGATAGCCTCTCTGCGCAAAAATCTGTCGCGCGCGCTCCTGGCGCTCTGGAGGAACCGTCACTGGATAGTAAGGATAACCGTTCGCATCAAACCAGGCGGGGATACCCTCGCGAATCATCACGCGCTGCATCCTGGGGACACTGACCGCCGGAACCCTCGCCACCTCGACCCAGCCGGTCCGGTCGGAATCGACAGCGACGAGCGGTTTGGTGTGCTGACAGCCGACGGCGAGCAGGAGGATCAGGCTTGATACACCGATCGCCCGCAATTTTCCGGGGGCAAAGAGAGCTCGGCATCGCGAATGGATGCATGACATGGTGTTCGTCGCAGTTTGATGCGAACAATTCACCAATGAATCGGGCTTAGCAAATAGACCGGGCCTTCGCATGGCGGGTGTTCACTGGATCGGCGGTGCGTTACCACGGCCACGCTGCACCCGGAGGCGCGAGCTTCGGCCACAATTGCCGCGCGTCTCCGCCCAGCTTGGGGTAGTTACCCAATCGGTTTGCGGAATAGTTCGGGCCCGGAATGAGGTAACCGAACTTGTTAGCCTCAACTGTCAGGGGCGGCGAAAGCAGAAGACCGTTCATTAGGCCCAAGCCGTTCGCAAGGATATCGCCCGGCGTATCCCAAAGCCAGTTCACCGGGTTCTGTCCATCAAACAGCCCGTAGAAAGGGGGCAATCGCTGGCCTGCAGGACCGCCTGGGACATGGCCCGGGAAGAACGTGCTGTACATTTCGTAGCCGATGCCTCCCAAAAACAGGAACGGCACAGCCAAAGGCCCGAATGCCTGCAGGAGCTGCGACATCATGTTCGCGTGACCGAATTTGTTGTCGTTGATCTGCGAATCGTAAGGCTCTTGACCGAGCCCGGAGTCGCCGTAAAGAACACGTTTGAGTGCCGCCCCTGGATTGCTCCAACCCGGAGCTTTCACTGTGGCGTAAAGCGAATAACCTATGGCGCCACCCATAGCGCCGTATTGGACTCCCTGCCAGAAATCACCGCCTTGCAGTTCGGCGCCGATCCCGCCGCCCAGGCTGCCTGAGATCGTCGCCACGGAAAATTCCGACAGCGCATCATCCAAATAGTTCGCATTGGCCCATCCGACGCCCCACCCGATCCCTCCGGCGATTGCCCCTGTCAACGCTCCCATCCCAACGTCTCCGCCCGTCACAGCCGCGCTGACGGCTCCGCCTGTGGCGCCTCCGGCCACGGCGCCGGCCAATGCCCCAACTTGTCCACCGATGGCGCCGCCCAAAGCGCCGCCCAGGCCGCCAAAGATTCCGCCAATCGCTCCGGTCAACGCGCCTTTGCCGATATCACCGCCCGTCGCCGCAGACGTCGCAGCGCCAAGGGCGGCCCCAATCACGATAGCAATAATCATTGGGAGATGGCACGACTGAATCCGGCTGCGTGAATCGTCCGATTTCAGGGTCGTAGTAACGCGACTGGTAAAAATAGAGGCCCGTGTCTTCGTCCAGGACCTGGCCGGTGTAGCGGTTCGATAGGCTGAAAGCCGACGTCGTTTCCGCGAAACGGTCTTTTCCGAACGCCGTATATTCGCAGTGTTGGACCCGAACGCCGTTACGATCCAGGATGATATTTGAGGAACCCAAGTGATCGTTATGGCAATAATAAAAGACGGGATTGTATTGCTGAGCCTGAACATTCGTGTTTCCAGTACTCAGTACCAACCCCGCAATGAGCCAGACCGAGACAGCCTGGCGCCAAAAGGGTACCGGCCTGAGATTGGGGAATCGCGCATCACGAATACTCGAGCGGCCACGTCCCGCGAGCGAAGCGCAGAGGATACCGGTCAGACTGACGATCAACACGGTAACGGGAGTGCGACCGTCCTGAAGCGGCCATTCCAAGGCGCGTGGGACCGCGCGGCAGAATCTGCCGAACCGGTCATATTGCGGCACTGGCGAAAAGGCCCAGGGTCCGCCTCCCTGCGGCTCGAACGAGGCGATTCGCCGTCCGTTGGCGAAAACGTGGCAAAGTGTTTTCCCGTCCTTGATTTCGAGAATATTCCCGATCCACACCGTGCGTGTGCCACCCGACTTCAGCCGCCACAACCGCGTGCCGTCATCAGCGTATCCAAACGTTACAGTCGCGCCTCCACCGGAAACCTGCCTCAGACGATTTTCTTCGTCATAGTAAAGGGTTTGGTCGCCGCGTGCGGTCATGTTGCCACACGCGTCATAGGCGTACGATTTGCTTCCGGCACTGATGACCGCGTGGACTTTGGTCGCATGATACTGATAGTCGGCGATGTTATGTTCGCCGTTCGTCAACACATTGCCGATTGCGTTGTATCCGAACACGCAAGTTACCCCCTCGCGTGTGAGCGAGGTCAGTCGATGTAGATCGTCGTAGGCAACGTTGGTGATGCTGGAAGAGCCGGAGCCGGACCAGACCTTGTCGCTGATGCTTTTGACGTTCGTGACCCTGTCGTAAGTGTATTGCAAATCCTGCTGAGATCCGCTCCCTTGAAGCGTTGTCTGCATTCGCTGCAGCCGTGCCGAGTTGATGAAATAGTTGTAAGTCTCGATCTGCTGGCTCGCTCCCGCGTTGCCGTATCTTACGTTGGTCACTTGACCGAGAGCATTAAAGACAGGACCGCTGTAAAACATTTCCTGAGTCCCTGTTCCTGCCAGGCTGATCACGTTGGTCAAATTCCCCGCGTTATCATAGGAATATCGGACCTTCGTGAGTCTCCCGTCAGGGTATGTCAGCTCGGAAATTCGGTCGGCATCATCATAAGTCGTTTCGGTGGTATACATCGTGGCTGTTGCGTTCAAATAACGAGTGCTCTTGATCACTCGACCACGAACATCGTAACTGAACTTTTGCCAGCCTTCCCGATCGAGAATTTTGTACAACTGTCCCTTATAAACGCTATACGCCGTATCACTTCCACTCGAGTCATGGGTGTAGGTGATCGTAGCGACAGGATAATCGTAACCGTAGTATTGATAGTTCCAGTATGCAGCGGGGTCGTAGATTTTCTTGGTCGTTAACCGTCCGAGGGCATCACTGTAGAAAAACCTTGTCCAATTCTGTTTGGCATCCAACTGTTCGATCAGTCGGCCGGCGTTGTCGTATTTATAAGTCCATGAACCCATGTCAGGATCGGACATAGAGATTTTCCGGCCAAGGCTGTCATAGGACATCGTGATGACTTGGCCGGTATGATTGGTGACCTTGGTCAGATTACCCACGAGGTCGTAACCGTAGAAGGTATTGAAATCGCTACCGCTGGTGACTTCGACCACTTGCGTCACCCTGCCGTAAGCATCGTGGCAGGATTTTTTGACCTTGCCCTCGGCGTCGATCGAAACGGTTGCCCATGGATTGTTGCCATCGACATAGGCAATTGCGCCAGGTGCGAGCGGTGATCCAGAGTCGCCACCTGTCGGTCCCTGGCTGACAATCTGTCCGCTGGCGTCGAAAACAATCTGGTAACCTGGGGTTGTCCGGACAGCCCTGCCGATTGGATCGAACTCAGCAAGCGGCCCCAGGTGTGAACCTGTGAGGACGGTAAATCCGGTTCCGGCGCTGAAGTAAGGCAACGTCCGGTAGTTAACGTTGCCGCGATCATCATAAAGCGTGTCGATTACGCGATACTGGCCGTTTTCCGCCTCCACGCGTGTTTGGATCGGGCGTCCCAACCCATCTGCGTACGTGTAAGTTTCGTGACCGTTGATGGCATCCACGCCATTGTTGATTCGTGTGCGGACATAATTGGCGCTGGCGCCATCGCCGACTCCGCCAAGGCTGTAATCGACTTTTTCGCGCCACAGCGTCGTCGGTCCATAAGGAGCAGTTGAAATCCAGGTTTCTTTTGGGCGATAGAAAACATCGAAAATGTTTGAAGTAACGAGGCCCTTGACATCCGTTGAACTGACCCCCGCGCCAGAGCGCACATCATAAACAAATTGATTGGTAAACGCGGCGGTGACATTCGTAACCAGGAACGTCTGATAAAAGCTATCGTAAAAGTTGGTCGTCGTGATGTTCGCTGCATCTTTGACTGTGACAGGATTGCCGTACTGATCGTATTTGACGGTGGATTCCGTGACATAATAGTTGCCGGGACTGAGCCACACCTGCTTGCTCGTTAGATTTCCGCGCATGCCATCATAGAAAAACTTCGTTTCTCGCAATTTCGAATTCCCGGCGGCGTCGGAGGTAATTTTAATCGACGCGGGCTTATTTATTATATCGGCGTTACTTAAAGTGGCATAGGTCATGAACGTGTAGATCGAGTCCGAGCCAACATCATTGAAGGCATGCGTTTGGAACACCACGTTGGTCACCTCCCCAAAGTTGATTTCGCTCATCAAATTGCCGGTGTTGACGTCGTAGAAGAACTGTTGGGCCGTCGCGCGATAGTTGTCCGCCCCGTCATATTCCAACTGAACCGTCTGGGAGACGTACGGGAAACACCAACCGTTGATGTGAAGCATCGCTTCCTCAACTTTGTTCAAGGTGACTCCGTACAGGTGTCCATCGCTGCCCCATGTTTCGATTCGGTACGGGACGCCCTTTTTTGCGACCGAATCTTGATCCTGATACTCGCCGTTAGCGCTGTCATCCCGCCCGCCACCCTGGTGAAAATAAGTTCTCATTTTTTTACCCAGCGGATCGACAGTCTCCACACAGTTGAATCCGCGAAATTCCCTGCGTTTGCCGTCGAACATTCCGCCTGCGTACGAATAATTGTTCGCGGTCTGGTTGCCCAAACCGTCATCCTTAACCACCGACGTAACCACGTAGACCGGAAATGGCAACTGGCTGATGCCGTTTTGATCCCGGTTGTCAAAACTCGTCGAAGGCGCGTAAGTCACCGTCACTCGTCCTCCGATGTTGTTACTAATGGTCGCTAACAAATCCGGGAACGGTCCCTTGTTCAATTGCACGACAAAGTTCGTGTAGGGAGCGGAATACGATCGCATCAGACGATCCGGCAGGCCGTCGCCGTTTATGTCCTGCAGCCTGCTGTAGGTCGCGTCCTGCGATGTGGAAACGGGGCTGCTCCAGCCAAATGAACCGTCGCCTCCGGTGAGCGGTCCCCAGGCGACGTTGGTCGGACTGAATCCGCTGCCGGTGTTGAGCTGAACGACGAAGTCGGTATAAGGAGGGGAGCTTTTCGTCATTATTCGATCCGGCAGGCCGTCGCCATTGATGTCCTGCAGAATCGCAAATTTCGCTCCTTGATAAGTCGCTTCCGGCGCGCCCAAGTAAGCATAAATGCCTTCGTAACCCTGACCGCTGACAGGTCCCCAGGTTTCGGAATATTCGAAGCCAACACCGTTGTTGAATTGAACGGTCCAACTGTCAAATGGCGCACTCCATTTTCGGAGGATGCGGTCCGGCAAACCGTCTCCATTCAAATCGGCCAAAGCCACGAAACTATGCGAAGCGTCGGAGCTATCGGCCCACACGCTTGAAATAGAGTTCCATGCCGACGATCCGTCTCCGCCCAGGAGTGTGCCCCAATCGAACACAGGGCCGAAACCAGCGCCTGTGTTGAACTGGACCTTAAGTTTGTCATACGGACCATTAATT
>QHOP01000079.1 GCA_003219345.1 Verrucomicrobiota bacterium | reverse complement strand
ACGTCGCGCACGACGGTACCATCGCCGCGAACATGAATCTGCACCCGCACCAGTTTGCTGAAGACCTCTCGCGTCGTGTCGGTCGGGGCGCCCGCCGGCACGATTCGAACGCGGTAATTGCCCACGTCCGATTTCCGAAGATTGCTGATGGGAAACGTGTCCGATCCTCCGGCCGGGAAATTTGTCTGACGGGCGAGTTGGCCGTCTTTGAACCATTGGACGACCACAGGTTCGACGCTGTCAAACCCTACCAGGAGCGACGCGTCGTCATTGGTCGGGCCTGATTTCGGCACCGGTTGAGTGAGGATCCGCGGGATCGCCGTGGTCGAAGGGACCAGGTCCCAGCTAAAGACAATTTGACCCTGGGCGCCGTGAAAGCCGTCAACGGCGATGTGATAATCCGTGCCAGCGATGGCGTAGAACTTCAACTGGCTGGTCAGAAATCCGGCGCTGTCGTTATCGCTCGCCACTTCTGTCAGATTCGTCACCGTGTTGCCGGTGTAAACCGCCAGCAACGTGTCGAAATCGCTTCCCAGCGTGGAGAGAACGACGACCCCGTTCGCCGGCGCGCGCCAGGTCAGCCAGACCGAATTAGTGCCTTTCTCGCCGGCGTGGAGCGGCTCGCCCGGTTGGCGCGTGGCACCGGAATTCGTCCCGTGTCCCTGTCCACCCGGGCCGGAAATGCTGTTGCCAGGACCGTCAAATTGGTCCGTGAAGGGCAGGCTTGAAACATTAGTCACGGTCAGGCTGACCGAATCGCTGTTGACCACGCCGGCGGCGTTATAGACCGTCACGCTGTAGTCGCCAGCGTTGGTCGGCTGCACGTTGGTGAGCGTCAGCGTGTTGCCGGTTGCTGCGAGGAGGTTGACGCCGTTGAGCCGCCACTGGTAGCGGAGCAAATTGCCCGCGGCGACAACGGTGAACGTGACATCCGTGCCGGCGGCGACCGACTGGCTGGTCGGTTGTTGAATAATCACCGGGCGCTCGATGACATGGACGGTGAGAAATCGGGAGCCGGTGTTGGTGCAAAGCGGCGAAGTGCCCGTGAAATCGACGCGAACCACCGTGTTGCCCACCTGCAAGCCGGTCACCGTAAAAAGCAGCGCGGTCACCGGACCTGCCGTCAACGGAGTGACCGACACAATATTGGTGTCCTGAATGGAGACGCGCAGGTTCACCGGACAGTTCAGGAGGGACGTGAAGCTGGCCTTGCCGCTCGCACCGACGCCGATCAGAGTCATCGTGTCGGGCGTCAAGACCTGGCCTTGTGCGCGCGGCACGGAGTGCAACGCGACCAGCAGCAGGAAGAGAAGGCTTTTGAGGAACCGGCGTTGAATCCCGGAAGCCGCGTCGCCGGTTCTGCCAGTCGTGCCCATCACAGGCGTCGTCCGTCGGCAATTCTGATCCACCGAAGCAAGGTGCTGAACAGCATGACTCCATTAAGGCATTGTTCGCGTTTCTGTCAACGCGCGGAGTGTCAGGTCGCGGGCCACCAGACGGGTAATACGCCCGTTTACTGGGAGACGGCCCGATAAAAGCCCGAGGAAGCGTGTAGATTTGTATCTACATAGGCCCAGATGCCGTTCGGCACAGCGTTCGTCACAAGAGAAGACCAGTCCTGAAGATTGGGCGAGTACTGAATGATGTAGCTGCCGTTGCTTTGTCCGATCAGGCGCATGCTGGTGGCACCGCTCCTGACGTTGAAAGAGTCCAGCCGCAACGGCGAATCCAGCAACAGTGTTGCGCGGGCGCTAACGGCGGAGTCGGCAAAATTGCTCGCCAAAACCTGGTAGTCGCCTTCATCGACGGATTGAAAATTTGTGATCGTCAAACTCGCGTTTGTCGCCCCTGGAATGGCGTCCGAGCCGAAATACCATTGATAGAGCGGCGCGGGAACTCCCGAAGCCGTCGCGCTCAACGTCACGCTACCGCCCGGAGACACTGTCCGCGTGAAGGGTTGCTGCGTGAAAACCGGCGCGACACCCAAGTTGTAGTTCAACTGCACCGTGCCGCTCGTCCCGCCCTCCCCGTCCACCGCGATGTAATATATCGTGTCCTTCGTCACCGAAAAAACCACCTTGCTGGTTTTGCCGTTCGACCCGCTGTCCTTATCGCAGGCGACGGGCACCAAACTGGCGTAGTCGGTTCCCGGCCCGGTGTAAACCGCCAGCACGGTGTCAAAGTCGCTCCCTTCAGTATCAAGAATCAAAAGACCAGTGGCTGGCGGTTGGTAGGCATACCACGCCGATGCGCCACCGGTTTCGCCGCAGTGGTTGGGTTCTCCCGGGTCTTTGGTCGAACCCACCGTGCTGAAGATCTGCGTGCCGCGATAACCGCGCGCCAGCCCACCGGCCTTTTTCCGAACCGGCGATCCGCTCACGGCCGACTTTTGCAGCCGGGAAGCGCTACGGGTCAGACCGCTCTTCACGCCCTCGGCGATTTCCGAAAACTTATCGAGCGCGGCCACATTAATCGCACGACCGTCAGTAATGTTGATTTGGACATTGGCCGCGTCGCTCACGGTTTCCACCCCCAGCAGGTCTTTGACGTGCACGGTGTAATCGCCCACTTTCGATGCCTGCAGGTTATCGATGCGCAGGAGGTTTGCCGTCGCGCCTGGAATAGGTTTGCAGTCCAAATACCACTGGTAGTTCACCAGACCCTGGACGTTCACCGACAGGGTCAAGTTGTCCCCGGGCAATCCTAACGTCACCGACGGCATGAGGTTCAACACGGTCAACAACCCTTCAAAAACGTTCACATCCCAGTTCAGGACGATGTCGCCGGCAGCTCCACCCAGGCCGTCCACGGCGATGTGATACACCGTTCCGCCCTGCGCATTGAATTTAACCTGGCTGGAATGAAAACCGCGCGCCGGGTCGTCACAATTGCTGACGTCGTCGTTGGCAGCGACCAGTGTCAGATTCGTTACGCTGTTGCCGGTGTAAACCGCCAGTAACGTATCGAAACTGCTCCCCGCCGTGTCGAACTTCGCAACACCCCCGAGCAAGGGCGCTTGCCAGGTCAGCCAGACGGAATGCGATCCGGGCTTGTTGGCGTGATTCGGTTCGCCCGGCTCCTTCGTTGCGCCCACGTTGCTGCCACGACCTGTTCCATTCGCGTCAGTGATGAGGTTCTGATCGCCCATGGCGTCGGTGAACGGCAAATCGCTCAGATTGGCCGCCCTGACCTGGGCTGTGTCGCTGTTGACCGCGCCGGTGACATCCGCAACAGCGACACTGTAGTCCCCGGAGTCTGTGGGCTGGAACCTGGCGATTACGAATGCGGAACTGTTCGCGCCGGGAATATTCACGCCGTTGCGCCGCCACTGATAGGACAAAGGCCCCGTTCCGGTGGCTTGGACCGTCAAGGTCAGTCTGGCTCCGGTCACGAGCGACTGGCTTTGCGGCTGTTGGGAAATGAACACTTGGGCGAAGGCTGCCCAAGGGAACATCGCCGCCAAGAGCAGGAAAAGAACAAGAATCTTGTGACGAGTTTGGTTCATTAAAAGTTGGTCAAGAGTACCATTAGGAGAATCCGGGAAACCCCGATTGTCTATGGGGTAAAGACCTAAGTTCCTTTGATACCTCATCGTGCTACGTTTCGGGCGCACCTAAAACGCGCTGGTTGTATTGGCCGCATTGCGGGAGCCGTTATCAGATTCAAGCAACTCAGACAGCAATTCGGGTGCCGTAATCATTTTGAAAACCCTTGCCACAGCGCGGGAAGCGAGCTTTCTCAGGATTGTTAATCTAAATTGCGGATTTTGATGCGGCGAACAGGCAGTGGTGTTGATACAAATCCTCATGCGAGACCTGTTTCCAGGAGTCCGGCGGCTTTTTTTCGCGTTCCTGCTGGGGAGTAATCTTTGCGCCCAAACCCCTTCCGCGAAAGGCCCGGACAAAGTCGAGACGGTTTTGCTGACCATCGAAGGCAAAGTCGAGGTGTCCGCCGCGGGCGCCACGGCGTGGTCGTGCGCAGCCGCGCCACCCTCCGCCTTTCCGACAAGAGCGTGTTGCGCGTCAATGAGCTGACCACGCTGAAAATCCAGCCTCCGCCGAAAGAAAGCAATGCGCCCGTGCTGGATTTAAGCTCCGGCGCGACCTACTTTTTCAGCCGCGAAAAACCCGCCACCGTCGAGTTCCGCACACCGCTGGCTTCCGGCGCCATTCGCGGCACGGAGTTCGATCTGGCCGTTGCCGAAGACGGCCGAACGGTTTTGTCGCTGCTCGACGGCCTCGTCGATTTACACAACGCGCAAGGACAAATTGATTTGCAAACCGGCGAACAAGGCATTGTGGAGGCGGGTAAAGCCCCGACTAAAACCGCCGTCATCGACGCCATCAACATCATTCAATGGTGCCTCTCTTATCCGGGTGTGCTGGACGCAGATGAGCTGAATTTGAGCGCCGACACTCGACAAGCGCTCTCGGCTTCGCTTGACGCTTATCGCAACGGCGATCTGCTTCTAGCGCTCGGCAACTATCCGGACGACCGCATTCCCGGCTCCGATCCGGAACGAATTTATCGCGCCGCGTTGCTCCTGGCGGTCGGCCAGGTTGAACAAACCGAAGCGCAGCTCAACGAATTGCAAGCCGCCTCGCCGCTTGCCGATGCGCTGCGCGAAATGATCGCCGCGGTCAAGTTCCAATCCTGGAACCGGGCCGCGCCTCCGAGCCTGGCAACCGAATGGCTGGCCGAGTCGTATTACCTTCAGTCACGTTCCCAACTCGAAGCGGCTTTGCTGGCCGCGAAATCGGCTGCGGAAAAATCTCCGAACTTCGGTTTCGCCTGGGCGCGCGTGGCTGAACTGGAATTCAGTTTCGGACGGACGCCGCAGGCGTTGGCCGGGATGGAGAAGGCCTTGCAATTGTCCCCGCGCAATGCCGAGGCGATTTCGTTGAAAGGTTTTATTCTGGCCGCGCAAAACCGGATCGATGAAGCGCTGAACTTTTTTGACGAGGCGATCGCAGTCGATCCGGCCCTGGGCAACGCGTGGCTGGGACGCGGCATGTGCCGCATCCGTCAGGGCCGCGCCGAGCGGGGACGGCAGGACTTGCAGGTGGCCGCGACGCTGGAACCGAATCGCTCCGCCTTGCGCAGTTATCTGGGCAAGGCGTTCGGCAACGCCGGCGACGCGAGGCTGGCCGGAAAAGAACTGGGTCTGGCCAGGCGTCTTGACCCGAAGGACCCGACTCCCTGGCTCTACTCCGCCTTGCTGAATCAACAGGGAAACCAAATCAACGAAGGGGTTCGGGATCTGGAAAGATCGCAGGAGTTAAACGACAACCGCAGCGTGTTTCGCTCCAGACTGCTGCTCGATCAGGACCGCGCGGTGCGCAGCGCCAATCTCGCGGCCATTTACCGCGACGCCGGGATGGCCGACGTGAGCGTGCGTGAGGCGACGCGCGCCGTGAACGACGACTACGCGAATTACTCGGCCCATCTGTTTCTGGCCAACAGCTACGACGCGTTGCGCGATCCGAAGCAGATCAACCTGCGTTACGAAACGCCGTGGTTGAGCGAACTGCTCATTGCCAACCTGCTCGAACCGGTCGGCGCCGGTCCGCTCTCGCAGTATGTTTCCCAGCAGGAATATTCGCGGCTGTTCGAGACCAACCACCTCGGCGTCAGTTCGAGCACCGAATATTTCAGCGGCGGCGATTGGACCGTGAACGGCTCGCAGTTCGGCCATATCGACAACACGAGTTACGCGTTCGATGTCGGTTACCTGAATCAACTCGGGCAAAGGCCGAACAACGACGTTTCACAGTTCAATTTTTCCGCCCAGGTCAAACAGCAAATCACTCCGCAGGACAGCTTTTTCCTCCAGGCGCTCTACTCGGATTATGAGGCGGGCGATGTGCAGCAGTACTACAATCAGGCCGACGCCCGGCTCACGCAGCGCATTAAAGAAAAACAGGAGCCGAATGTGTTCGCCGGTTACCATCACGAGTGGAGTCCGGAACATCACACCCTTTTTCTCGGCAGCCGATTAAACGACCAGTTCACGCTCACCGACTCGTCGGCGGACATTCTGGTGTTCATTCGGACCAACAACGGCCAGATTCTCAACCTCTCGCCGTTTCCGTTCAATCAATTCACCCAAACCAATCGGAGCGATCTGGAAGCCTACTCACTCGAATTGCAACACATCTGGCAACACAAGCCCGGAACCCTCATCGCCGGCGCGCGCTTTCAATCCGGTACCTCGGACACTGCAGCCAGCCTGGATCGCGTTCTGATCTCGTTTGTTTTTCCACCTTACGACCGGCAGGTCTCCACCGACCTGCAACGCTTCAGCGTTTACGGTTACTATTACTGGCAGGTTCTCGATTCGCTTCAAGTCACGGCCGGACTGAGTTACGACCGGCTGCATTTCCCGCGCAACATCGACGTCCCGCCGATCACCAATGAGGAAGCCACGAGGTACCGGCTCTCGCCCAAGGCCGGACTGCTTTGGTCGCCATTGACGAACACCACGCTCCGGGCGGTGTATACGCGTTCGCTGGGCGGTGTTTTCTTCGACAACAGTGTCCGGCTCGAACCGACGCAGATCGCCGGGTTCAACCAGGCCTTCCGCAGTTTGATTCCTGAATCGGTCGTCGGGACAATTCCAGGTTCGCGCTTCGAAACCTTCGGCGTTGCGCTCGATCAAAAATTCAATCGCGGCACTTACCTCACGGCGGTCGGGCAAATCCTGAAATCGAAGGCGGACGCGTTCGTGGGGGTTTTCAACTTCACCAATGGCGCGCCGCAGGCCCTCCCGTCCAGCACTCCGGAGAAGCTCGATTATGAGGAGCGTTCTTTCACTCTGACCCTGAACCAGTTGATCGGGGACAACGTGGCGGTGGGAGCCAGCTATCGGCTGACCGAGGCGGATTTGCTCAACCAGTTCACCGAAATCCCAACCAGCGTCAGTCCCGGCGCGCGACAGGACGTGAGCGCTACGCTGCATCAGGTGGACCTGTTTGTGCGCTTCAACTACGCGTCGGGTCTCTTCAGCCAGTTCGACGCGCTTTGGTCGCAGCAATCCAATCGCCGTTATTCGCCGGACATTCCGGGCGATGACTTCTGGCAATTCAACGCTTACATCGGCTACCGGTTCCTGCAGCGCCGCGCGGAATTCAAGCTCGGCCTGCTGAACATCACCGATCAGGATTACCGCCTGAACCCGCTCACCCTTTATTCCGAACTCCCTCGCGAACGGACACTGGCGGCCAGTTTCAAATTCTATTTTTAAGCTGTCAGCGCCAGCCCGCTAGTGCAGGATTCAGCGCAGTGTTTGAGAGTGATTATCAGTCACAACGCGCACTCCTGTGAGTCTTGGAAGACAAATGCTGCGATTCAAAAGAGCCGGACTGATTGGCGCTGCAGTGGCGTTCTTTTGTGGTTTGATTCTTCACGGCGCCTTCGGCGAGTTTGGTTTGGAGTTGATCCAGAGGAGTTACGATTATCCTTTTGGCCCCCGCCCTCCAATCCCAGTCAACGAAGTTGTGATGGTGTATCTGGACGAGGAATCGCACAAGGAGCTCAACCAACCGTTTAATGCGCCCTGGGATCGCTCAGTTCACGCCAGGCTTTTGGAGCGTTTAACCGCAGACGGCGCGCGTGCTGTCGTGTTTGACATTGTTTTTAGCGACGCCGGTCCTAATCCGGTTGCAGACGAATACTTTGCCCGAGCAATTCGCGCGAATGGCAAGGTTGTCCTGGCCGCCGACTCAGTCCCCGCCGCATACGGGAAACAATCCGTCCAGGCCAAAACCATCATCCAACCTTATTCTCCATTCCTTGAAGCGGCCGCTGCCATCGGTTCGGCTGAAGTTGTTCCTGACCAGGATCTGATAGTCCGCCGACATTTTCATGGCTCGCCAGACGACCAGATTCGGAGTCTCAGTTGGATGGCCGCGGAGGTTTTGAAAGCAGCAGTGACAAGAGACCCGCAGCAAAGATTCTCGCCTAGATGGGTCAATTATTATGGTCCTCCCAGGAAGACGATTCCTAGCGTCAGCCTTTACCAGGCACTCGACACGAACGCCATCTCCTCAGGTTTTTTCAGCAACAAAGTTGTCTTCGTTGGCGCTCACCTTTTGACGAAGTTTTCGGGCGAGAGAAAGGATGAATACCGCACTCCGTTCTCGTACTGGAGCTCAGGAGAAAACCTCTTTATGCCAGGAGTTGAAGTTCAAGCGACGATTTTTCTTAACCTGCTGCGCGGCGATTGGCTGACCGAATTTAACTTCGACCTGCGGCATCGACTGCTGTGGCGCTGGCAGGGATGCTGGGCGTCGCCCTGGCGGACTACCTGTTGTTCAGATACACGCGTTCATGGTTTCCCTGGACGATCATGGTCGTTCAAATCCTCACGGCCTTGGTTTCCGCGGTTGTTTTCAATTCCATCCGGCTTTACGTCCAAAACAAATTGTACGAGCAATCCCTGGCACTTTACCTTTCTCCGAAGCTGGTGAGAAAATTTGCGAGCAACAAAGAACTGCTCCGCCCCGGCGCAAAAAAGGAAACGCTGACGATTCTTTTCAGCGACATTGCCAGTTTCACTTCCATCTCCGAAGGCATGGACTCGGATGAGCTGGCGCGCCACATGAACAGTTATTTTCAGACTGCCGTCGCGCAGTGCATTCATCACACCGACGGCACCATCGTGAAATACATTGGTGACGCGATATTCGCTTTCTGGAACGCGCCTGACCCGCAGAGTGATCACGCCCTGCGCGCTTGCGAGGCCGCTCTGCGCTTTCGCGATCAGCCGCCCCAATACATGAATGGCGAGCAACTCGTCACGCGCATCGGCTTGCACACCGGGGTGGCGAACGTTGGCAATTTCGGCAGCACCGCGCGCGTCGATTACACGGCGCTGGGCGAAAACATCAACCTGGCCTCGCGCATGGAAGGACTGAACAAATACCTCGGCACGGACATTCTAATCACAGGACAAACCCAGGAAGGCGCGGGGGAGACAATCACCACTCGATTTGCCGGTCACTTCCGGCTCAAAGGGTTCGAAAAGGAAGTGGAGGTCTATGAACTGCTCGGGTTTCGCGACCTGGCCGAAGCCACCAGGCCTTGGCGTGAAGCGTTTGAAAACGCGCTGCGGGAATTTCAACGACGCAACTTTGACGCGGCGCAAGCCGGTTTCCGCTGCACGCTGGAGATGCGCCCCAGCGACGGCCCGGCGAAGTTTTATTTGCGCCAGATCGACGAGCTCCGCGTTCATGCGCCGGCGCCCGATTGGGCGGGCGAAATCGAGTTGAAAGACAAGTAGTTTCGCTGTCCCTCGGTCAATTGAAAGCGGGCACTTCGATTTCCTTCGGTAGCCACGATTCCAGTTTCGCCCGGATCCGGCCTCAAAAACACCTGGGCTGCAGCATCCGCGAAGCGCAATCCCTGCTTTGACAGTCTGAAGCGATCGAGCTCGATGCAGCCCCACCCCAGGTCCACCAATTGGCTCATTTCGTCCGCCCACTCATCGTGCAAATCGAAACCGGTCGTTTGCTGGAACTGATTGAACGGCCAGCCCACGTTCATGCGCAAGCCGAACGCCGCGGTCTCTCCCGCGCGCGCCAGCGGCGCCAACTCCTCGCGCGATTCAATCGCCTGTTGGTCTTTCTCGATCTGGTCGCAGTAGAGGATCGTGTTCGACCAATTCTTCGTCCGCCCGCCGCGCACGTAGCCCGTCGCGCTCGGCCCCAAGCCGTAAAACGAGCCGCCGCGCCAGTAATTGATGTTGTGACGGCAGGCGTGGTCGGGCACTTCGGCTGGCGCGCCGGCAAAATGCCGCGCGAAATTCGCGATTTCATATTGCTGAAACCCGTGGTCCGCAGCGAACTCGAGCAGTTCGTCATACATCGCGCAGGCGAGGTCCTCATCCACGTCGAACTCGCCAGCCTGCAACTGCGCGAAGAGCGGCGTGTCCTCCTCGTAGATCACTTCGTAGCACGAGAGATGTTCGCTGCCCAGCGCCAGCGCCTCGGTCAATGTCCGGCGCCAGGTTGCCGGTGTTTGCCCGGGAACAGCGAACATGAGGTCGATGTTGATGTTGTCGAAGCCGGCTTTGCGCAGGATGTCGAATGATTTGAACACCATCG
>QHOP01000087.1:12985-22983 GCA_003219345.1 Verrucomicrobiota bacterium | reverse complement strand
GAGGAGTCAGGGGTGGGTTCATGAATCAAATCGCCGCGAAAACCATCACTTGCTCTGCTTGCGCGATTTGAGAAACTGCTTCAGCGTCTCCGGGCTTTCCTCAAAAAACCGGGCGAGGTCTGCGAGGACCTCTACCGTTTCCGGGCTGAGATGATGTTCGATGCCTTCGATGTCCTCCTTCTGGGTCTCGCGATCGAGGCCAAACAGCGAGAAAAAACGGGAGAGCGTTTCGTGGCGCTTCTGAATGTTGGTGGCGACCTGCTTGCCCTTTTCCGTCAGCACCAGGCCGCGGTATTTCTCGTAATTCAGGTAACCCAACTCGCCCAGCTTCTGCACCATGCTGGTGACCGACGCCTGTTTGACCTGCAAGGACGATGCGATGTCCACGACGCGGGCGTACCCCTTCTCCTCGATCAGCTCATGGATGCGTTCCAGGTAATCCTCAGCGCTTTGACCGGGAGATGATGGCGTGGCCATGTTGCGCCAATTAACCACAAGAACCCGCGTTAGCGCAAGCGCGGGCGTTGGTGAATGGCCGTACCGATTTTGCGCAGAGCCGGCACGCGTCCCCCTTTGGGCTGCCGCGCTTGGTCTCGAAAAACGCTTCACGCGCAGTCTCAACCATTAAAATCTTTCAACCTTTCCATTCGCCATTGCGATACCGAAACAACCCCGTAAAAAGGCTTGTGAAACTTTTCACGATGCGGCAATTTTCCCCGCGCTTTCGCCATAACTGTTGATTTGGGGTGTCCCCAAAACGCAGCAGGCCCAATGTCGACCATGAGATCAGTTCTAGCCGCGCTGATGTTCCTCGCCGTACCGGCGTTTTTGCCGGCTGCGGAACAGCCCGAGCAGACCGACGCCACGAAGGCCGCGGTCGAAAGTGTCGCAGGCCAAACCAGCCACGCGGCGCACGCCGAGCACGGCATTCCACAGAAGGCTCAGGCCCTGGGCCACCAGGAGGGCTTTGTCACCAACTCCATGCTGGTTACCTGGCTGGTCGCGTTGGGTCTGATTTTGTTCGCTCGCATCGCCACTCGAAGGATGCAGGACGTCCCGACCGGCGCGCAGAATTTCTGGGAATGGCTGGTCGAGGGCCTTTACGATTTCCTGGAGGGCATCATCGGCCATGATCTCGTAAAGAAAACCTTCTGGTTCTTCGCCACGATTTTCATTCTCATTCTGTTCACGAATTGGTCAGGTCTGGTGCCCGGCTTCGGCACCGTTGGTTGGGGCGTGCAGGGTGAGCACGGATTTGAAGTCACCCGTCCGCTTTTGCGCGGCGGCAATGCCGACCTCAACATGACTGCCGCGATGGCGTTGCTCTTTTTCTTCTTCTGGACGATCTGGGCGCTGCAAGCCAACGGCGTCAAAGGTTTCTTCCTTCACTTGTTCGGGCCAAAGGGGGAGTCCACTGGCGCGCTTAAACTCCTGTTGATTGTCATCTTTTTCCTGGTCGGATTTCTGGAAGTGTTCTCGATCCTGTTCCGTCCCGTTTCATTGAGCTTCCGTCTTTTCGGCAACATTTTCGCGGGCGAGAACATGCTGGAAGCGATGAGCAACCTTGTGCCTGGACTAGGCTGGTTGTTGCCGGTGCCGTTTTATTTCATGGAACTGCTCGTCGGTCTGGTCCAAGCTTTGGTCTTCATGCTGTTGACAGCTGTGTTCACGATGTTGATCTGTATGCACGAGGAAGGCCACGAGAAGGCGCATCACTAGAATTCAGAATTTCAGCGGTTAGACCGTGTTCAATCGCGGGAGCCGCTGAGAAAACGAAAGGACAAACGTATGTTAATGCCCATGCTGGCAGAAGGATTGAGCGGCAACCTGCACGTCGGTCTGGCGGCGCTCGGCGCGGCCATCGGCGTAGGGTTCATCGGCATGAAGGCTTCGGAAGCTGTGGGACGCAATCCCGGCGCTTCAACCAAAATCCTGGTGCAATCGATCCTGGCCATCGCGTTCGCCGAAGCCATCGTGTTCTATGCCCTCTTCCTCGTGAAGGCGGCTCCCTCTCCGTAGCCGGAGCTATAAACCTGTCGGGGCACGGAGCCGGATTGGCTCCGTGCTTCGCGTTAACAAAGAAACAATTATGAGTCAGTTTATTCTATTCGCCGATATTGCCGGCGACCTGGCACAAACAGCCAAAGAGACAGCGGAAAAGTTTGGTTTTGATTGGGCACATTTCGGCGCGCAAGTCATCAACTTTCTCATTGTGGCCGGCGTGCTTACGGTATTCGCCTACAAACCCATCTTGAAAGTGCTCGAAGAGCGCAAGCAGCGAATCGCTGACAGCCTGGCCAACGCGGAAAAAATCAAGGTCGAACTGGCCAGAACCGAAGCCGCACGGCAGGAAGTCCTGAATCAGACCAACCTCCAGGCCAACAAACTGATCGAAGAAGCCCGCGCGGCCGCGGCGCGGGTGCAGGAGCAGGAGACACAGAAGGCCATTGCGGCCGCGGAGCAGATCATCGCCAAGGCCCGCGAAGCCGCCGCGCAGGATCATGCGCGCATGATGGCCGAGTTGAAGCGCGAGGTCGGAAGGCTGGTGGTCGAGACGACTGCCAAAGTCACCGGCAAGATCTTAACGGTAGAAGACCAGCAGCGGCTCGCCGAAGAAACGAACCGGCAACTGGCGGCGTGATGACGGTAGGGCGCGCTGTCCCCAGAGCGCCGCACGGCGGTGTGAGGACACACCCGCCCTACCTGATGAAACGATGAAAATCACCAAACAAGCCAGACGCGATGCCAAACAACTGTTCCGCAGTTGCCTCGTCAACGGTTTGCTTGACGAAAACCGCGTGCGCCAGGTGGTGCAGCAAGTCATCGCGCAAAAGCCGCGCGGCTACCTGGCGATTCTATCGCACTTCCAGCGGTTGGTGAGATTGGACGTCGCGCGCCGCACGGCCGGAATCGAAAGCGCGATTCAACTCCCGGAAAACCTGCGCACCGGCGTGCAGACGAACCTGGCGCGTCGCTACGGTCCGGGGCTGAACGTTTCATTTGCGCAGAATCCGGATTTAATTGGCGGCCTGCGCGTGCAAGTGGGCAGTGACGTTTACGACGGCAGCATCCGCGCGCGCCTGGCTGCATTGGCGGAAGGTTTTTGATTCGTCAGTGGTCGGTTGCCCGTTGCCAGTTGTTACTCGCGGCTCTGACAACCGACGACGGACCACGGACCACGGACAGGAATTTATGAGCAACCTATTACAGGAAATCGAAGCCCAGATCGCGGGTGTGAAAACCTCGGTGACGAAGCAAAACGTCGGCGCCGTGCGCGAAATCGGCGACGGCGTGGCGAAAATCGAGGGCCTCACCGACGCCATGCTCAACGAGATGCTCGACTTCGGCAACGGCGTCACCGGCCTGGCCCTCAACCTTGAAGAGACCGAAGTTGGCGCTATCATTCTCGGCGATTACACCAGCGTCAAGGAAGGGCAGGAAGTCCGCACCACGGGCAGGCTCCTCCAAGTGCCGGTCGGCAAAGGTCTGCTGGGTCGCGTCGTCAACACGCTCGGCCAGCCGGTGGACGGCAAAGGGCCCGTTAAGAACGAAACGAGTTATCCGGTGGAGAAAATCGCGCCCGGCATCATCCGGCGCAGGTCGGTCAGCCAGCCGGTGCAAACAGGCATCATGGCCATTGACGCGATGATTCCGATTGGCCGCGGCCAGCGCGAACTCATCATCGGCGACCGTTCCACGGGCAAGACGACCATCGGCATCGACACCATCATCAGCAATGCGCGGTTGAACAAGGCTGCCGAAGCCGCGGGCGACAAGGAGTATCGCCCGCTTTACAGCATTTACGTCGGAGTGGGCCAGAAGCAGTCGAACATCGCGCGCGTCATCAATGTGCTCGAAGAGGCCGGCGCCATGCCGTACACCATCGTCGTGGTCGCTTCCGCGTCCGACTCCGCCACGAATCAGTACCTCGCTCCGTTCGCCGGTTGCGCGATGGGCGAATGGTTCATGGACAACGGCATGGACGCACTCATTATTTTTGACGATCTGTCCAAGCACGCCGTGGCGTATCGTCAGGTGTCGCTCGTGTTGAAGCGACCCTCCGGCCGTGAGGCCTATCCCGGCGACGTGTTCTATCTCCACAGCCGTTTGCTCGAACGCTCCGCGCGCTTGAACGAGAAATACGGCAATGGTTCGCTGACGGCGCTGCCCATCATCGAAACGCAACTCGGCGACGTCTCGGCCTACATCCCGACGAACGTCATCTCGATCACCGACGGGCAGATTTATCTGGAAACGGACTTGTTTTACCAGGGCGTGCGCCCGGCGATTTCGGTCGGCCTTTCGGTGTCGCGCGTCGGTTCGGCGGCGCAGATCAAGGCGATGAAACAGGTCGCCGGCCGCATCAAGCTTGACCTCGCGCAGTTCCGCGAACTGGCCGCGTTCGCGCAGTTCGGGTCCGACCTCGACGCGGCGACGCAGGCCAAGATCGAGCGCGGCAAGCGCATTGTCGAAGTTTTCAAGCAGCCACAGTACAACCCGATATCAGTCGAAGCGCAGGCCGCCATCCTCTGGACCGCCCAAAACGGTTACTTCGACGACGTGGCCGTGGAGAAAATCAAAGATTGCCAGAACAAACTGACGGAATACCTGACGACGAGGAAATCGGCGCTGATGGCGAAGCTTGCCAAAGAAAAGGCGTTGAGCGACGCGCTGACGGCGGAATTGAAGGCGGCGGTGACGGAGTTCAAGCAAACCTACAAGTAAACGAGAGCACCACCCCGTTAAGCGGTGACAATCTGTGACCGGACGCGAACAATGTCTATGGCCAACGAACCCGCAGTGATGATTGAGGACCTGATCCTCACTATCCGCGGGCAGCGTGTCATGCTGGATTCCGATTTGGCTCGGATTTATCGCGTCACCACCGGCCGGTTGAACCAGGCGCTGAAACGGAACTCAAAACGATTCCCCACGGACTTCGCGTTTCAACTTACGCGACAAGAACTTGCAGCTTTGATATCACAATCTGTGATTTCAAAAACCGGCCGCGGAGGGCGTCAAACTCCGCCGTGGGTTTTTACCGAGCACGGCGCCATCATGCTGGCCAGTGTGTTGAACAGTCCGCTGGCCATCGAAGCGAGCGTGCGGGTCGTGCGCGCTTTTGTTTACCTGCGCGAACAGCTCGCCTCGAACAAAAAAATCGCGCAAAAATTTGCCGAGTTGGAGAAACGCCTGGACAGCCAGGACGAATCCATCGCCACATTGTTCGAAGCCATTCGGCAACTGCTCGAACCGGCGGAACCCGGACAGCCGCGGCGCGAGATTGGTTTTCACGTGAAAGAGCAGGCTTACTCGTATCGAGTGACGCAGACAACGAACCGATAATTCCCCATGCCGAGCACCCGCGATTTACGACGACGCATCAAGTCGATCCGGAACACGTCGCAGATCACCAAAGCGATGCAGATGGTGGCGGCGGCCAAGATGCGCAAGGCCCAGCAGGCCGCGCTGGCGGGACGGCCCTACGCGACGTTGATGAACGAGGTGCTCGCCGAAGTGGCCGCGAACGCGGGCGATTTCACCCATCCGCTGATGGAGGTGCGCGAGATCAGGAAACGCGCTGTGATCGTGGTCAGCACGGACAAGGGTTTGTGCGGCGCGCTCAACTCGAATCTGCTTCGTGAAGCTGTGAAGTTTCCCAAAGATACGACCGTTTACATCACCGCCGGCAGGAAAGCGTCGCAATTCGTGGCGCGCACCAAACGGCAACTCGCCGCGGAGTTCACGTACAAGGACGCGCCGTTGTTCAGCGAGGCGCGGGCCATATCCAGATTCGCGCAGGAGCTGTTCATCAAAGGGGAAGCCGACGCGGTGGACATTCTCTTCACCAATTTCATCTCCACGCTCGTGCAAAAGCCGGAGGCGCGGTCGCTGTTGCCGGTGGGCGAGATCAAGGCGGTGCACGCGGAGTTGGAAGAAGGCCCGGCGGACAGTTTCAAGCTGCTCAAGGGCGCGACGGAATTTCTGTTTGAACCGGGCGCCGACCAGGTGCTCGGCTCGTTGCTGCCGCACTATTTGAACTTTCAGGTTTACCAGATTCTGCTCGAAGCCAAGGCGAGCGAGTACAGCGCCCGCATGGTGGCCATGAAGAACGCCACCGACAACGCAAACGAGTTGATCAAGGACCTGACGCTCGAATACAACAAACTCCGCCAGGCCAATATCACCAAAGAACTTTTGGAAATCACCACCGCCCAGATGGCGGTGGGCAACTGACAATCACATGAACAAAGGCAAAATCGTTCAAGTCATCGGCCCGGTCGTGGACGTCGAGTTCGCCGGCCAGCTCCCCGCGATTTACAATGCCCTTACCGTCGAGTTCCAGGTGTTGGGCAAGACCACCAGGCTCACGCTCGAAGTCGAGCAGCACCTCGGCGACAATTGGGTCCGTACCGTCGCCATGGGCTCCAGTGAAGGTCTCAAGCGCGGCTACGAAGTCATCGATTCCGGCAAGCCCATCTCCATGCCCGTCGGCGAAGGCGTCATGGGCCGCGTGTTCAACGTCACTGGTGATCCCGTGGACGAGCAAGGCCCGGTGAAGCCGGACAAATACAACCCGATTCGCCGTAGCGCGCCGCCGCTCGTGGACCAGTCCACCTCGCCGCAAGTGCTGGTCACGGGCATTAAGGTCATTGACCTCATCTGCCCGTTCCTCAAAGGCGGCAAGGTCGGCGCGTTCGGCGGCGCCGGTGTGGGCAAGACGGTCGTCATCATGGAACTGATCAACAACATCGCCAAGCTCCACGGGGGCATCTCCATGTTTGCCGGTGTGGGCGAGCGCACCCGCGAAGGCAACGACCTTTATTATGAAATGGCCGAGGCGGATGTCATTAAATGCGAGAAGGACGATAAGGGACACCTGAAACGAGGCCCTAACGGCCTTCCCATTTTGAAGCCCGGCTCCCGAATCGGTCTGGTCTATGGCCAGATGAACGAACCGCCCGGTGCCCGTCTCCGGGTCGCGCTCTCGGCGCTCGCCGTGACCGAGTACTTCCGCGACGAGAAGAACCAGGACGTGTTGCTCTTCATCGACAACATTTTCCGCTTCTCCCAGGCCGGCTCCGAAGTCTCCGCTCTGCTGGGCCGCACGCCGAGCGCCGTCGGTGACCAACCGACGCTCGCCGCCGAGCTGGGCGACTTGCAGGAACGCATCACCTCGACCACGAAAGGGTCCATCACGAGTTTCCAGGCCGTTTACGTGCCCGCCGACGACTTGACCGACCCCGCGCCCGCCACCACGTTCGCGCACCTGGACGCCACCATCGTGCTGGAGCGTTCCATCGCCGAACTGGGCATTTACCCCGCCGTGGACCCGCTCGCGTCGAATTCGCGCGCGCTCACGCCGGACATTGTCGGCCAGGAGCACTACGACGTCGCCCGCGGTGTGCAGCGCGTGCTGCAACGCTACAAGGATTTGCAGGACATCATCGCGATTCTGGGCATGGACGAACTTCCGCCGGACGACAAGGTGGCCGTGTTTCGCGCGCGCAAGATTCAACGGTTCCTGAGCCAGCCGTTCAGCGTGGCGGAAGTGTTCACCGGCCGTCCGGGCAAACAGGTGCCGGTGGCGGACACCGTCAAAGGCTTCAAGGAAATTCTGGATGGCAAGCACGACGACGTGCCCGAAGCTAATTTTTACATGAAGGGCGGCATCGAAGAAATTAAGGAAAGTTGAACCGGGAGGGACGGCATGTTGCCGTCCCTGAAACAGGGCCGCAGACACTGCAGCCCTCCCCAATAAAATGGCTGCGACATTAAAACTCGAAATCGTGACGCCGGAGGCGAAGACCTACTCCGAAGACGTGGAGATGGTCACGTTGCCGGGCGTCGAAGGCGAAATGGGCATCTACCCGATGCACGTCCCCCTCATGGCGCAAATCGCTGCCGGCGAACTGGCGGTTCGCAAGGACGGCCGGGACTATTTCCTGGCGATCGGCGAAGGCTTCGTGGAGATCACCGCTGACAAAGTGGCCATCATGACGGACATGGCGATTCGCGCCGAACAAATCGACGAGGCCAAAGCCGAGGAGGCGCGGAAACGCGCCGAAGCACGCCTCGCGGAAAAGCTCGATGACGAGGAGGCGGCTCTGGTCAGCGCCGCGCTCATGCACTCGCTGGCGCAGCTTAAGGTCAAGCGCCGCCAGCATCGCTGAACCTCAGGGGCGCCCACCCTCCGGAACGTCTGCATCACCCAAGCGCGACCGAATGGTTCACCCTGCCAATGAACCCCCTCACCCCTTCCCTCTCCCCCACCGGGGGAGAAGGTGGCCGGGGGCCGGGTGAGGGGGACTCTCCGGTTCAAGGGCGCAATGCGCGTTCAAAGTTCGGGGCGCCCTCTCCTTGGGGGAGAGGGCCGGGGTGAGGGCGGGCCACCCTTCTCACTCCATCGTCTTGTGAAGCTTCTTTCGTCCCTGCATTGATCACTCCTGCTTTGTAGAGAAGTTTCAGTATCTTAAAAGCCCTGAGAACGCGTCCTTTTCTCTTGAATGTTTGTGATATTCTTGTCAGGAGACGCAACTATTTTGATGAACTCTATCATCTCGGGTTCGCTATCAAAACCTTTCGAGCACTTCTGATTCTTGAAAGGACCAGTTTTGTATTTGTAGGATACTCTATGGTTCTTGCTTTGTTGTTTCTTCATAAGAATTTTTGTGTTTTTTGTTATTTGAGTTGTGGACAATTACCACGGACTTCATGGGGCGGTCAGACGATAAGCAGCTGAGGTGCCAATACGGGTTAGTACGAATTTGCGTTGCCCGTTCTATTAGATTTGTTCGTTTCTAATAGATAATTCGTAAGCTTTTACTAAATCAGTTGGGCTTTGCCTTTTGCGACGCAATCGTCGTGCTGCCAGGCGAAGAAAGGTGAGACTTCAGCTTGTCTCCACCTTGGCGAGCGTTGAAGCGGCTTGATCCCACTCAGCGGTCAGACGTTTCAAACTTTCCATGACATCGGTGAGTTCCCGGTTGATTTGCTGCGCCGCACCGGATTCTTCGTAGGTCTCCGGTTTTTCCAGTTCAGCAGTCAGCTCGGCCTGGCGCGCTTCCAACTCGGCAATTTCCCTTTCCAAACGATTCACGACTTGCTTTTGCGCCTTGCGTTCGCGCGAACGCGTCTGGCGTTGCTCCGCTTCGAGCCGCTTTTGTTCCCTGCGGTCCTGGGAGGGACGGCTTGCAGCCGCCCCTGTTTGATTGATTGCACGCCCACGCAAAGAAGTTTGGGACGGCGACACGCCGTCCCTCCCGTCCGAAGTCAAGCCGGCGCGTTCAGAAACAGCCGATGTTTTGTCGAGGTAATACTGGTAATCCCCCGGATAGTGCGTGAGTTGGCCGCCGCTGACGCGAACGACGTGATTGGCCAGCGCACGAATGAAATAAACGTCATGGCTGATGAAAATGAGCGTGCCTTCGTATTGGTCCAGCGCGACGGCGAGCGCGTCGATGCTCGGAATGTCGAGGTGTGTGGTCGGCTCGTCCATCAGGATAAGATTGGGCGGGTCGAGCAACAGCTTCACCAGCGCCAACCGGCTTTTCTCCCCGCCGCTCAGAACGCTGACCTTTTTGAACACGTCGTCGCCGCGAAACAGGAAACAGCCGAGGACGGTGCGGACAAACTGCTCGGTGACGCGCTGCGGCGTGTCGAGCGCTTCCTCGAGCACGGTCAACTCGGTCCGGAGCGTGTCCACGCGGTTTTGCGAGTAATACCCCGCCTTGACGTTGTGACCGAGCACGCGAGCGCCGGATTGCGCGGCCAAGATTCCAGCGAGCAGCTTGAGCAACGTGGATTTGCCCGCGCCGTTCGGACCGACGAGCACGATGCGCTGGCCGCGCTCAGCCTGAAAGTTCATGCCACGATACACCACGTTGTCGCCGTAGGCGTGGTGAATGTTCTTCAGGGTGATCACCTTCAACCCGCTGCGTCGCGGTTGCGGGAAGGAGAAACTGATTTGCTCCTCGTCGCCGACCCGCGCTTCGATT
>QHOP01000087.1:0-12835 GCA_003219345.1 Verrucomicrobiota bacterium | reverse complement strand
TCATCAGGATCGCACCGGGATAATTCCTCAAATATTCCTGAAACCAAAGCAGCGCTTCGAGATCGAGGTGGTTCGTCGGCTCGTCGAGCATCAGCAGGTCGGGCTCCTGCACGAGCAAGCGCGCCAGATGCGCGCGCATCACCCAGCCGCCGCTCATCTCGCGGGCAGGTCGGTTGAAATCGGACTCGCGAAAACTCAGGCCGGCGAGGATTTTCTTCGCCCTGGCGTCGAGTTGATAACCACCGAGTTCGTTGAAGCGGTCGTGAGCGTTGTCGTGGAAATCGGCTTCGCCCGGATGCCCCGCGTCCCAGGCGAGCACTTGCCGGCGCAGCCTGACGAACTCGGGTGAAATCGCGCTGGCCAGTTCGAGCACGGTTTCGTCTCCCACCGCCGCGGTTTCCTGCGGCAGGTAACCGACCGCGACGTTGCGCTCGAACGTGATTTCGCCGTCGTCCGGCGATTCGTTTCGCAGAATGAGGGAGAAGAGCGTGGTTTTCCCCGCGCCGTTTGGCCCGACCAGCCCGATGCGGTCCTGGCGGTTTACTTGCAACGACACGTCGGCGAACAACGTCCGTCCGCCAAATGCTTTGGTTAATCCACTGATGGTCAGCATCTGAAACGCGGGATGGTGCTTGGAAGAAGTGTGTGGCGCAAGCGCGCAGTTCGTGACCGGTCCGGCTACAAAACTTTGCCTCAGGTGAAGCAAAGTTTTGTACCACTCTGTGGATATGGCCGCGAATGATCAAATCAATTCAGTCGGTCAATCTTCGCAGCCATGACGAAATCGCTTTCGGCCAATCCGTCGATCTTGTGCGTCCAGAGCGTGATTTTCACGCGGCCCCAGGCAAGATAAATGTCCGGATGATGACCTTGTTGTTCCGCTAGTTCGCCGACCTTGTTGGTGAAGGCGAGCGCTTCGCGAAAGTTTTTGAAGGTAAAGTCTTTCTCAAGGTGATGGCCGTTGATGACCTCCCAATGGTTGCCCAGCTTCCTCTGCAACTCAGCCAACGCCTGTCCCTTCAGGGGCGGGATTCCACCTTTGCACGGGACACATTCCTGTTCCGCCAGTTCGCTCATAACGCTCATAACATTTTCAATGGCAGGACCGAGACTATCATACATCCAGTCGGCGCTCAAGTTGCGATATGAACCATTCTGCCTGCCATCCGAAGTTAATCACGAACAATCCGGTCAGGCAGTTCGTTTCGATCATCCGGATCACGCGGAAAATGTCGGGCCAGGATATCACCGATCATTTGAATCGCAGCAAGAATCGCTTCGGTAAACCTGCCTTGTTTCAATAACCCGACCATTCCGGCGCTCACCTGTTGCCAGAACGTGTCGCCGCATTTCTCGTGAACACCCGCGTCGCCGACGACTGCGAATTGCCGCGTCAGCGGAACCAGATAAATCAGCACCGCGTTGCGATGACGCGTTTGGGTCATCCGCAGCTCAACGAATCGTTTCCGTGCGAATTTCAACGGATCGGTCCGTCTGCGGTGCGAGATGTAAACGCGAATTTCCCCGGAGCTTTTGCGTTCCGCCTCGGCAATCGCCTTCACGATTCTGGCTTCGTCCAGTTTACTGATAAACTCTTTGTGGTTCATGTCCCATTACCACCTTCCACTGGCGCCACCCCCGCCAAAACTTCCGCCACCGCCGGAAAAGCCCCCGCCGGAGGACCCGCCTCCGCCGCCCCAGCCACCACCACCTCCTCCACCCCAGCCACCGCCCCCCCACCACCAGCCGCCGTAATTTACCCGGCCGCTCCGATGATACACGGTGCCCCGAGCCATCCGACGAATGTTGCCCAGGATCAGAATCAGCACGACTCCCCAAAAAAGGATGAAAATGAAACCGCCGGGATTGCCCCTCTGGTTAACCGTTCGGCCAGTGCCTTTGTACTCTCCTCGCGCAGCCTGCAATAGGGCGGTCACGCCCGCAGTTAGTCCTCCGTCGTAGTCGCCCCGTTTGAAGTAAGGCGCGATCTCATCATCCACGATCCGTTTCCCCAGCGCGTCCGGCAGCGCGCCTTCCAGCCCGTAACCGACCTCGATCCGCATCCGCCGTTCCTGGACAAACACGAACAGCACCGCGCCGTTGTTTTTTACCTGTTGACCCACTTTCCATGCCTCCGCGATTCGCCGGGTGTAATCTTCCAACGCCGAATCGGTCTGCATCCGCGGGAAAACAGCGACGACGATCTGGCTGGAGTTGGATTTCTCGAAGTCTTCAAGCGTCCGGTTCAGCCTCTGCGCCGTGGCGGTGGACATAACGCCGGCGTAATCATTGAAATAATTCGCGGGCTTCGGCGGCATGACCTCGCGCGCCAGACAATCCAAGGTCAGGAGCGCAAGAAAGATCAGGGAGAGAATTCCCCGGTATAGATTTTCGCGCATTGAACCCATGAACTTCCCCCTCACCCGCCCTTCGGGCACCCTCTCCCCCTCCGAGGGGGAGAGGGATGGGGCGAGGGGGCTCGTAAGAAGCAAAATGCCATTGATCTTCGGGGTGCAGCGATTATTTGAAGTCCGTGGCACGGGACTCTACGGCTTTGCGGGCGCGGTCTTCTGCTTGCCAAAATCGAATTCCACTTGGGGCGGCGTCTCGGAGCCTTCCTTTGCCACAAAATACGGCTTGGGTTGAAAGCCGAACATTCTGGCCAGAAACAAAGTGGGAAATGATTTTACGGAAGTGTTGTAGCGCTGCACGGCTTCATTGAACTTCTGGCGCTCGACCGTGATGCGGTTTTCCGTTCCTTCGAGTTGCGCCTGCAAATCACGGAAATTGCTCGTCGCTTTCAAATCGGGATAACGTTCGACGACCACCAGTAGGCGCGAAAGGGCCGAGGACAGATGATCCTGCGCCTTTTGAAACTCCGCCAGTTTGGCCGGGTCGTCGGGCGCCTTGCTCGGATCGAGTTTGACCTGACCCACCGACGCGCGCGCTTCGGTGATCTCCGTGAGCGTGGATTTTTCGAAGTTAGCGGCGCCGGAGACGGTGGCCACCAGATTGGGAATCAAATCCGCCCGGCGCTGATAAACGTTCTGGACTTGCGCCCACTGCTTGTCCACTTCCTGCGAACGGCCAACCAGACTGTTGTAGATCGCGCCGGCGCTCAACACGATCACCAACACGCCGACGACAATGAAGCCGAGACATCCGAGAGCCAGCCAGGATTTTTTCATAGTGGTGCCAAGCTGCCAGAGTCCGACGGAATTGGGAGTATAATTTGGAGGGCGAATTGTAACTTCGTGACGGAATCAGAACCGGCGCCACGATGCCCGACTTCTTCTCGCTTTCGATCTGTTCCTTCTGCCGGCCAAAATCGGGCGAGTCGCCGGAATAGGATTCTTGAGGATCAGTTCTTTGGTTGTTTCCCGCCGGACTGCTCGCGCTCGAGCTGGTCCAGCAGCGCGTCCACAGCGTCGTCCATGGCCTTTTCGCGAACGTGCTTATAGCGAATCGTCCCTTTATGATCGAGCACGTAGGTGGTCGGCCAGCCGCTGACATTCCACCGGGTGGCGATCGGGCCGTCAGTCGTCCCACCGTCCCACCAGGAACGCCAGGTCATGTTCTCCTTCTTCATCACCTGTTTGAGGTGGTCCTTGGGATCACTGTTGACGCCGAGCAACGCGAACGGTCTGCCCTTCAATCTTTTCACGAGCGACCGCTCGTGCGGGTACATGGCCCGGCAGGGTCCTCACCAGTCGCCCCAAAAATCGATGACCACGACTTTGCCCCGATAATCGCTCAACTTGAAACTCTTGCCGTCCACATCCTCGCCTTCGATTTCCGGGGCGACCTTTCCGATGGCAAGGTTCCGCATCTCGAAGAGCTGTCCGCGCGCGGCGTCAGCCAGCGTGCCTCGATAGTTCTGAATGTCTCCAAACTTTTCAATCACCTGCTCAAACAGTTTCTCGGCCTCTGCATTTTTGTCGTGACTCCGGTTGACAAGCCCCAGACTGAACGTTGCCTTGCCTTTGACTTCGTGGTGCGGGTTCTTCTGCAAAATGGTTTCGAGCGCCCTTTCAGGCTCTTTCGCGTTGGAGTACACCAGCATCTGGGCGGCCTGGCCGAGCTTTTCGCTCCCAATGTGGTCGCTCAGCAGGAGCCCCAGCGCTTCGTCAAGGTCCTCTCCGTAGCGCTCGTTAGTGACGACCCAGACCAAGGCGTCGGCGGCAGCCGGGTCTTTTGAGTTCTTCCGCGCCAGCTCCAAAAGGCGGCGCGACCAGGCTTTCGGCTGAGGATATTTGTCCGAGAGTTTCTGTCGTTCCTCGTCTGTCTTGGCCGCGTTATACACTTTAGAGAATTCCTGCTGCGCCGCTTCATATTCCTTTACCACCGCCTGATACTGATCCGCCGGTGAAGCGGAAGCCGCGTCCGTCGCCTTTTCCGCTGCTTCGGTTAAAGTGACTGAAATGGACGGCAGAAGCGATAAAAGCAGCGTAACGACGCCGAACCGAATCTCCTTCGTGAAAACGAAAGCGCGGCGTTCGGTGCAGGAGGCTTTCATAAGCCGAACACTAGTCCTCCCTGGCGGGCTGGCAACCACAAAATCGGGTAGTGTCCTAGTTTGGTGGCGGCGGCGCTGCGGCACCGCCGTGCGTCGCGGCAGCGGCGCACCCACCTGAAGCAAATTAGGACACGGCCCAAAATCGCGCGTGGCTGTCCCGCACCTTGACGCGCTGGGGAGTCTCGCCTAGTGTGCGCCCGTAACACAAATATGAACCCGGAAATCACCATCGAGTATTGCGCGGCCTGAAACTACGAACCGAAAGCCGTCAGTTTGGCGGAAAAACTCTTAACGCTTAAGCAGCGAATCGGTTCGTTGAAGCTCGTCCCCTCAGGTGGTGGCGCCTTCGAAATCAGCGTCCATGGGCAGAAAATTTATTCCAAATTGGAGACGGGCGAATTCCCCGACTTCGACGCGATTCTCAAGGCGGTCAAAGGGAAACTCTGATCGCAACCTCATTCCGGTCGGTGGCTTCGACTTTCTGGCGCGTATTCCAGCGGGAACATCCAACACTGAACATCGAACATCGAACAACCGACTAGCGGTCCCTTTGCCCGTTGGAAGTTCGACGTTCAATGTTGGATGTTCGATGTTCGGCCGGCATTTTCCACGGAGAGTAATGGGTGCCTGGTGGCCTCCGCGGTCTTCAAAACCGTCGTCGGCTCGTTTCACGGGTCGAGGCAGGTTCGATTCCTGCCCTCTCCGCCAATTCGAATGCGGAATGCGGAATGCGGAATGCGGATTGCGACTTCAACAAGCACCCACGACATTGGATTCATTCCGCATTCCGCACTCCGAACTCCGCGTTTTGAAGGAAGGAGGTGGTCGCCATGTCGCGCGCACAGATTCTTAAACTGACGTCGCTTTCTTCCTGCGCTGGTTGAGCCTCCAAACTGAGCCAAAAAGCCCTGATGCAAGTCTTGCGTCAGCTCCCGCAAGTGCGCGATCCGAACCTGTTGGTCGGAGCGGCCACCGCCGATGACGCCGGTGTCTACCGCATCGACCGCGACCGCGCCCTGGTGCAAACGGTGGACTTTTTCACGCCCATCGTGGATGACCCTTTTGTCTATGGCCAGATCGCCGCGGCCAATGCGTTGTCCGACGTCTATGCGATGGGCGGACGCCCACTCACCGCGATGAACCTGTTGGGCGTGCCAACCGACGTCGTGTCGCTCAAGGTCATTAATGCCATCCTGCGTGGCGGAGCGGCCAAAGTGAAAGAGGCCAAATGCGTGCTGATCGGCGGCCACACGATTCGCAATCCGGAACCGGTTTATGGCCTTTCGGTCACCGGCCTGGTCAATCCGCGTCGAATGATCACGAACACGGCCGCGCGACCGGGTGATTTATTGGTGCTCACCAAGCCGCTCGGCACCGGCATCATTACGACCGGAATCAAGCGGGCTCTAGCGAGCCGCGTTACGGTTCAAAAGGCAATCGACAGCATGTGCGCGCTTAATATCATAGGCGCGGAACTGGCGGAGCGCGGATTGGTGCGCGGCGGCACCGACGTGACCGGCTATGGGTTGCTCGGCCACCTGGGCTCCCTGTGCCGCGCCAGCGGCGTCGGCGCGGAGATTGAGGCCTCGCGGGTTCCCGTCATCAACGATGAAGTTTTCCACCTCATCGCGAAAGATTGCATTCCTGGTGGCAGCCGCGAGAATCTGAAAACAGCGAACGCATTCACGGAATGGAACGGTGTCCCGGACGAACGGAAGATTCTGCTCGCCGACGCCCAAACCAGCGGTGGGCTGCTCCTCTGCGTCCGCCCGCAACTGCTGGACGATGTGATGAGAATTTTGAAGAAGTATCGCGCGCCATGCGCTGCTGTCATCGGACGGATCCGGCGGTGGAAGAAACCAGAAATTTCTATGGCAGCGATGAACTGAAATCATGGTCGTCAAACCAATGACGCGGTCATCATGAACCGAAGGCATCTCTCAATTCCAATCTGCCGAACCGCAGTCGTTTCGGGAGTTTTGCTCCTCTCAGTCGCTCTATTCTCAGCCTTGTGGAAATCGCAGCCAGTTTATCAAGGACGCGCCCTTTCGTTTTGGCTGAACGAACTAAAGTCGCAGCCGGGTCAAAGGGAATATCTCCGGGCAAAAGCGGCCCTGGTTCATCTGAGTGACGCAGCCGCGCCGCGCGTCGCGCGCCTGCTGAATTACAGGGAGCCGAAGCTGTTGACGGTGATTCGTTCGAAAGCCCCTCCCGCGGCAGCAAGAATTCTGACTCCGAAATTGGACGCACGTATGATTCGGGCTCGCGGGTTTGATGTTCTCCGGGAGATGGGAACCAATGCCAGTCCGGCAGTTCCTGCGTTGGTTCGCCTTTTGGAGTCACCGGACTCAATAACCAGAGGAGAGGCAATCCGCGGTCTGGGATACATCGGCCCAAACGCCCGGATGGCTGTTGCGTCCCTGATTGCGTTGCTGGAGAGGGACAGCAAGGAAAACAAGATGGAGGCCGCGCCCACGCTGGGTGCTATCGGCCCTGCGGCGCGCCCAGCAGTACCGTTTCTCGTTTCCTCAATGAAAAAAAATGAACTGCCGACAATCGTTGCGGTGCGAGCATTGGTTCGCATCGGATATTCGCCGAAAGAGGCGGTGCCTTTGCTGATCGCGCAATTGCGCGCGGACACCAATTCGTTTGCGCGCTCGGCGACGGCATCGTGTCTCGGCCTGATCGGGGCTGACGCCGCGCCGGCGGTTCCGGCTTTGATCGACGCGTTGCGGGACCCCGAAAGTCGCACGCGCGCGCACATAGCCCTTGCGCTCGGGCAAATCGGCCCTGACGCCTCCGGCGCCGTTCCCGTCCTCACGCAACTCCTCAACGACGAGTGGTGGTACGTCCGTCAAAATTCCGCGGCGGCGCTGGGCAAAATCGGGCGCGACGGCAACCCAGCGCTTCCCCTGCTCGCAATTCTGGAGCAGCACGATCCAAACGAGGATGTGCGCAACGCCGCTGCTGAGGCCATTGGATTAATCCGATCCGGTTCCCAGGAGTCATCAGGCCGATGAACAACCAGGCCAGGAGCAACAAAACAGCAGGCGCTGAAAACCAGCGCCGGCGAGATATTCCCGCCGTGGAAAGAGTCCTTCAGGCGCTCGGCGAGGTTGATTTGCCGCGTCCAGCGGTCGTGGCCATCGTCCGCCGCGAACTGGCTGCGCTGCGCTCGGAGAAAAAGATTCCCGAATTCGACGGCGTGCTCGATCGCATCCGTTCCTCCCTTCACGCCTTGCGCTCGGCGCGCATCCAACCGGTCATCAACGGCACGGGCATTATTGTTCACACCAACCTCGGGCGCTCGCCGCTCGGCCCGACCGTGGTCGAAGCGCTCCAGACCGCCGCCGCCAGTTACAACAATCTCGAATTTGACCTGACCGGCGGCGAGCGAGGCGGGCGCGCGGCTTATCTGGAACATAATCTCGCGCTGCTCTGCGGCGCGGAAGCCGCCACCGTCGCCAACAACTGTGCCGCGGCGCTGCTGCTCATGCTTCGGCATTTTACCTCCGGCGAGCAGAAGGAAGTCATCATTTCCCGCGGCGAGTTGATCCAGATTGGGGGCGGGTTCCGCATTCCCGAAATTCTTGAAGCCAGCGGCGCGAAGCTGCGGGAAGTGGGCACCACGAACAAGACGGCGCTGAGCGATTACAGCAAAGCCGTTGGCAAGCAAGCGGCCATGATTTTGAAGGTGCACCGCAGCAACTTTTTCATGGGCGGCTTTGTGGAATCTCCTGCCACCGAAGACATCGCCGCGCTGGCGAAGCAGAAACGGCTGACGTTTGTTGAAGACCTCGGCAGCGGCGCGGTCGTGGAAACGGAGAAATTAACCGACATTGAGCACGAGCCGACGCCTGCCGAAGTACTGAAGCGCGGCGTGGACATGGTCTGTTTCAGCGGCGACAAACTGCTCGGCGGACCTCAGGCCGGCATCCTGGCGGGCAAAGAGAAGCTGGTTGCCGCGCTGAAGCGCGAGCCGTTCTTCCGCGCGCTGCGGTGCGATAAGCTGATTCTCTCCGCGCTGGAAACGACCGTGGACCTCTATCTGACCGGCCGCGCGCAGGAAACGATTCCCGCCCTGACGATGCTGCGCGCCTCAACCGAGGAACTACAGTCTCGCGCTGAGAAGATCAAGGTTGCGCTCGAAGCGTTGCCGATGAAGACGGTCATTGGGGAAGGCAAATCACAAATCGGCGGTGGCACGCTGCCGCGCTCGGCCATTCCTTCTGTCACGCTGGACCTGCAGCCCTTAAACATTTCGGTCACAGATTTCGCCGCGCGACTGCGGGGGGGGTCGCCACCGGTTGTCGGTTACGTTGCGGCCGGACGCTTCAAGTTGGACTTGCGCACCGTTTTTCCACCGCAGGATGAAGAGTTGTTCCGCGCCATTCATTCCGCGTTTGCAACTCGGACCTCATGAAAGCCTCAATCTGTTCTCGCGCCCGTCTTCTGATTGCCGCGCTGATCAGCCTGTTTGGAGCGGCCCTGTTCGCCGCTGACCAGGCTGGCAAGGAAATCATTCGTGGTTCAGACCGGTTTGAATTCGTTTACCGCGTCAAGCTCCCGGAACTTTCCAGCAGCGGGCGACTGTGGCTGCCTCTGGCGAAGTCGGATTCGTATCAGACGGTCGAAGCCGAAGACATCTCCGCTGCCGAAAAATGGCTTGAGGTGCGCGACCGCGACCACGGCAACCGCGTTTTGTTTCTGTCACCAACACCGGCAGACAGCGGAACAGTGGTCGAAATCAAATACCGCGTCGCCCGCAAAGAAAAGTCCGCCTATACCTCTGCCGAAGGCGACCCGGCGCGGTTTTTGAAAACGGAACGGCTCGTGCCGACGAACCACCTGTTCGCCTCCATCGCTGAAGAAGTCACGCGCGGCAAAACCGGCGCGCTGGGACGCGGACGTGCGCTCTACGACCATGTGCTCGGACGGATGAAATACGACAAGAGCGGCACGGGCTGGGGACGCGGAGATGCCCTCTGGGCCTGCGAGACGGGCCGGGGCAATTGCTCCGACTTTCACGCCTACTTCATCGCGCTCGCGCGGTCGGTCGGCATCCCGGCACGGTTTGCGATTGGCCTGATCATTCCGGCGGACCAGGAAGAAGGCCAGATTCCAGGATACCATTGTTGGGCGGAATTTTTTGCGGAAGGCAAATGGGTGCCCGTGGACATCAGTGAAGCGTGGAAAACCCCGGCGCTGGCCGATTATTACTTCGGTCATCATCCAGCGAATCGCTTTGAACTGAGTGCCGGTCGCGACTTGTTCATCGAACCCGCTCCGTCCTCCAGTCCCGTCAACTTCCTGGTGTATCCGCTGCTGGAGGTGGACGGGCGTACGATAGCAACGGAAAATCAATTCCGCTTCCGCCGCTTGAGACAGAAGTAGGGTTTAGCCGACCTGGCCCAAGGCGAAAGTGTGCCTCGAGGTGTTGGATTCTGGCCGGTGAAGCCGGACTGACCGCCCGCGAATGACACAGAACCATTTCATTATTGCCACGGCGGGCCACGTTGATCATGGCAAGAGCGCGCTGGTCAAGGCGCTGACCGGCACGGACCCCGACCGTTTGCCGGAGGAAAAAGCGCGCGGCATCACAATTGACCTTGGTTTCGCGCATCTGGAACTGCCCGCAACCCGCAACCCGCAACCCTCGACCTTCCAACTCGGCATCATCGACGTTCCCGGCCACGAGGATTTCGTGAAGAACATGGTGGCGGGCGTCGGCTCAATCGATCTGGCGCTGTTCGTCGTTGCCGCGGACGACGGCTGGATGCCACAGACCGAAGAGCATTTGCAAATCCTGAGCTATCTGGACGTGAGTCACGCAGTGGTTGCCCTGACAAAAATTGATTTGGCTGAGGACGAAGAAGCCGTCAAAGCGCAACTCCGCAAGCAACTCACCGTCTCGCCGTTCGCCGAAGCGCCGATCGTCCCGACCTCAGTTGTCACTGGCCGCGGCCTCGACGAATTGAAAACGACGCTCGCGCTCGTTCTGAGTGATACGCCGCCGCCGCGCGACATCGGCAAACCGCGTCTGCCTGTGGACCGCGTGTTTACGTTGCGCGGCATCGGCACGGTCGTCACCGGCACGTTGACCGGCGGAACGTTGCATCGCGGCCAGGCGGTCGTCGTTCAGCCTTCGGGCCAATCGACGCGCGTCCGCAGCCTGCAAAACCATAATCGCGACGTGGAAGTCAGCGGGCCAGGCATGCGCACCGCGCTGAATCTTCCGGACCTCGACGCAGACAGCCTGCAACGCGGCGACATGATCACGCTGCCCGAGCGGGGCGGTCCGAGCAAAGCGATGGATGTTGTGTTCGAAAGATCGTCGCGGCCAATGGCCAGCCAGACCGGCGCCGCGCGACTGCTCAAAGACGGCACGTTGGTGCGGATTCACCTCGGCAGCACAAACGTGCCCGCGCATGTCTTTTTCCTCCAAACGCGCCAACTCCGCGCCGGCGAGCGCGCGCTTGCGGAACTTCGTCTTGCATTCCCCGTCTTTGCCTTCGCCGGCGACCGGTTTATCGTGCGAGACTGGTCGGAGCAAACGACGCTTGGCGGCGGTGTGGTTCTCGATCCCGAGGCGTGCTCCAAACGATTTCGCACAGAACCGCAACGGCAGCTTCTGGAACGACGGGCGCAGTCGCCGAAGGACGCGACTGCCTTCGTTCAATCCCAGTTGGAGCGTGACGGCGCTGTCCCGGGCTCTGGCTTGCTGGTCAAGTCACGCTTCAGCGCCGCGGAAATCTCCCGTGCCCTCGCATTGCTGGCTGCGGAAGGAAAGGCCATTGCCATCGGCCAATGGGTTGCGGATGGGGAGAAGTGGCGGGCTTTGCGCCAGGCCGCGATGGACGCCATTGACGCCGAACACCGCGCGCATCCTGAGCATCCCGGCCTGCCGCTCAGTGAATTGCGGACGGCGCTGGAAAAGTCATTGCCAGACGCGGACGGGTTTGACGCACTGATTGCCGACCTTTGCGCGCAGGGATTCTCACAAGCCGGCGCGGCGATTCGCCGCACCACGCATCGTCCCGCCTTGCCACCCCATTTACAGGCCGCGGCAGCCGGAATTCGAGCGGCGCTCTCGGCCAAACCGTTGGAGCCGCCTTCGCGAAAGGAACTGGCGCCGGATTTCCTCAGGCAACAGGCGTTGCGGTTTCTTCTGGACACCGCCGAGGCAATTGAACTGGGCTATGAAGTCGTAATGTCAATGGATGCGTTTGTGCGGGCAACCGGGACAGTGAAGCTATTTTTACGGGAGCATGGCTCGGCCACAGCCAGCGAACTACGCCAGGCGCTCGGCACCAGTCGCCGCATCGTCATCCCGCTGCTGGAACGCCTCGACAAGGATGGCGTGACGAGCCGCGCAGGAGACAAGCGATTCTTAAAGAAATGACGCGAATCACTTTTCGGAGCGCCGATAAACACCCGTTCCCGGATACTCCGCCACCCAGGCATACCAACGGCATTGCACGCTCGACACCCATTGCAGTTCCTGCCCTTTGAGCGGACCGTCCACAGCGCGACCTGCGAGTGTCCAGCGCGTGCCGGTTTCCTTGTCTTTGAACGGCGCGGTTTCGGGTGAAACATCATCGGCGTAGAAGGAAAGTTCGCGATCATCGAGCTTGCCGCGGTACGCAATGGCGCTGCTGGTCGGCTGGTAGCAAAACACGGCGATCTGTTCCCCGCCGACTTCATCGGCAAAACAGGCGCGTTCGCCGGCGCCATCCAGAGGATAGGCTCTCGTCTCGTCACCGACTTCCACGCCCAGCACAGTCGCCAATGGTTTGAGGCGTGAATCCACCTTGCCCATCGACTCTTTGGCCTCCGCGCTCATCTCCGTCGGCAGTTCGGCGAAACTGTATTTCTTGCCGTCGAACAAATTGTAAGCAGTCGATTCAGGATGCAGCATCAGCCAGTAACCCCATTCGGTTGTCAGGCTGGGAATACGTTCCAGCCGCCGGCCTTTCTTCGGCCCATCGAAAGCAATGCCCGTCAACGCCGACCAGAGCGTGCCGTCTTTCCCTTTCACCACCATCACACCGCCGCGCCAGCCGTAGAACTCGTAGCCGTAGTCTTTCTGGAACGCGCTCACGTAGCCGCCGTCGGAATCGTAGAAGAAAAGACCGTAGGTATCATTGATGACGCGCGGCGTGGCGATGAAATGTCGGAGCGGAACCGCGCCACCATTGTGCTGGCCGCGAACCCAGGCAATCACGCGTTCCTCCGGCCGGACCAACCCTTTTCGATTCTCCGTCGAGCAATAGGAGCACGGCGGCTCGGTCAATGATTGGAAAAGCCCTGGCCTGGTGA
>QHOP01000013.1 GCA_003219345.1 Verrucomicrobiota bacterium | reverse complement strand
ACTTTTCCATCGATGGCGCGAATCTTCTGGCGCGATTCAACCAGGACTCCACCGGCGACTATGGTGATTGGTGGACCGCCGGTGTTCATCAGCCGCAAGTGCAGGACGCGTTCGTAACTGCCGGTGCAACTCCGGACCCCGGGACTGAATTGATTGCGCTGGATGTCATCGGCTACAATCTTGTGCCCGTGCCGCAACCCGCCATCACCGGCATAAGCCTCTCCGGGACACAACTGGCGCTCAACGGAACCAACGGTCTGGCAAGCGGGACATATCACGTGCTGACGAGCACGAACCTGGGACTGCCCTTGCGCCAGTGGACGGCGGTGGCGACCCATAGGTTGAGCGCAAGCGGAAATTTCACCATCACTGCCACCAACGCGGTGAATCCCAACGATGCGGAACGGTTTTTTACTCTTCAGTTGCAATGATGGCGGCTCGGGATTGTCTAGGGCTTCCTCAGACGCGCACGTCCTCTGTACCGGAGAGCGGTGCGTTGCGTTTCAGGGAGCCGGTGTAACGTTTTTAACGCTTCAACGGTTCAACGCCCTCAGTTCCCCGGTCATTTCTTCTCCGTGCCCTTGGCCCCTTTGGCGGCTTCCTCCTGCAATTTTTCGTACTGTTTGACCAGGTCGTTGTACTGCTCCACTACCTTGTTGTACTTCTCGACCGTCGCGTTCCGGTCGGCCGCAAGTGTTTTCATCTCCTCGTTCTGCTTTTTGATGTCTTCATTCTGCCGTTTGATGTTTTCGTTGGCCTTGTCGATGGCCTCCTTGTAAACGGCGAGCTGCGCTTTGTTGGCGTCGATTTCTTTCTCCAGCTTTTCCGAATATTTCGTCAGGCTCTGGATTTCCTCCCTGTTGGTCTTGATGATGCCGCTCAACTCGACGCGGAGATTGTCCAGGCGCGTGATTTCCTCTTTGGCCTGCTTGAGCTGCGATTCCAGGCTTTGGATCTGATCCAGCTTCAGATAGACCGTGTGCTGCAGGTCGGCGATGTCCCGGCGCAGGTGCGACTCGCGCACCCATTGGAAGGCGCACAGCGCGCACAGGCTGAGCGCGGAAAAAATCAGCAGGTTCGACAGGAACTTTTGCATAATGACCGGTGATGGCCGGCGGTTCCACTCCCGGACGCAACGATTCAACTGGATTCGGGGAGCGCAGCCGCCTCGGCTGCACGGGCCGGCGCCCTCGCCGACCCGCCTCTGGCGCGGGGCACACCAACCCGCGCCGACTGAGGGCGATCGGCCTGCAACACCGGGACCTTTGCGTGCCCTCACGCGGCGTTCGACGATTCGGAGAGGGTGGTGTCCGGACGCGCCGCCGCGAAAACGCGCTTTTCATTCACTTAAATTCGGGCCAGGTCAAGTCTTTAACTCCTTATGCCGTATCCGTTGAGTTCAACCCGCGAACCACGCCAAATAAGGGCGCAAGCTCCAGGTTATCAAACCGGTCGAAGAGAATTTCGTCGTGGTTTGAACTGCCTGTTCACGCCCGCTTAAAAATCTCGTTTAAGGGCTTGACGGGCATTCGGTGATTTCATAGCGTCCAGCCCGTAACCCGTTAAAGCGACAACCAATGCACAGGCCATGAGCCTCAACCGGGAACCATCGCGCGCTGTGGAGTGTCAATTGCGCGTCAACCTTTTTGTGTGCGAGTGGAGAGAAACAACCCTTTGGTAACCACTAAACAGAGGAACCAATCCTATGCGTAACAACCTTCAAAACCACATTCGATCAACCATACGGCGCGCGCTGTACGGCACGCTGGGATTACCGATGCTGGCCTTGCCGGTCGCACTGGCCCAGCAGACGACCAATGAACCGGTCAAGCTGGAAAAAATGGTGGTCACCGGCTCGCTGATTCCAACGGCGGAAACAGTCGGACCGGCGCCGGTCGATATTGTCGGCGCCGAAAGGATTCAGCAGGTCGGCTCTCAGGACGTGCTGGCCACACTGAAAGCACTCAACCCGGGCTTCGCCGGCAACGTCAACGTTGGACAAACCGTCAACAATGGCGGATTCGGTGAAGCGAATCTAGGTTTGCGCAACCTGGCCACACTGGTTCTGCTGAACGGCCGCCGATTGGGGAATTCTGCTTTCAGCAATGGCGCATTCGTCGATGTGAATACCATACCTCTCTCCATGATTGAACGCATCGAGGTGCTGAAGGACGGGGCCTCGGCGCTGTATGGTTCCGAAGCGGTGGGCGGTGTCATTAATATCATCACGAAGAAGAACTACAACGGGGCTGAAATCTCCGGGCGCATTGGCTTTCCCACCCAAAAAACCAGCAACGATCTGCTCGAGTACCGGGCCTCGGTCGTTGCCGGCGCTTCGAGCGAGAAAGCTTCATTCACGGCCGGCGCTCAGTATTACCACATGGACCCGCTCCTGACGAAAGATCGGCCTCTCGCGTCCTTGGGCAATGCAGACCGGGCGGCAATGAACTTGGAAGCGGCGAGCTACATCAGCCCCAGCTTTCCAGGCAAAGTGCAGGCCCGCACCAACAGTTTGGGTTTTATAAATGTTAAATCGTTCTTCCTAGCTGGCTCCCCATTTTTGCAGGGTCAGCCCGGATATAACCCGAATTTGACGACTCCACCAGTATTCCCGGGTCAAACTTTTTCCGGCCCGAACTCTGTTGATAATTACAACGCCTATGCCATCGCCAACGGCTATGTGGACCCTACAGGTAACGGACTTGGACCATACGTTCCCGCTACCGGTGCTCCACAACTGAACACGACGCTTTTCGGCACACATTCGATCTTATCGCAGGATCGCAGGCAGGCGTTTGCCACCGGCGAGTATGATTTGAACGGCAAACAGGCCACACTTTTTGGTGAGTTCCTTTATTCCAACCACGAGAGCAAGGGAGCATTGGCGCCATCGCCGGTTATCAGTCTGTTTGATTCTCGTATTTTCGTGCCTTCCAACAACGTGTATAATCCGTTCGGCATTGATTTGGGACCCGTCGGCGGCGCGGCTACTCCCCGCATTCGCTCTAGATTCATTCAGAGTGGCAACCGAATCTTTGATGCGCTGACCGACTATTACCACTTTGTCGGTGGCATAAAAGGAGACTTTGAGAACGGCTACACGTATAACGCGGCTTACACGTTCAACCGGTATGATCAGACGCAGTTTACTCGGAACGCCGTTAACGGCGCAGCCTTGGACGCGGCCCTTGAACCCAATCCCGACCCGGCTCTGGCCGCAGCGGGCTTGAGCAAGCTCCGCGACCCTAATGGGAACTTCGTCCCGATGTATAACATATTTTTTACCCCCACGCAGCCATATCCGACTCGTACTGGTCCCAATTCTCAGGCTACAATCGACGCAATCAAAACGACACTTTATCAGTCGGGTCAAGCAGACGAATGGAACATGGATGGCTCAATCACGGGCGAGCCTTACGAGCTGCCAGGCGGCAAACTGGCGTTCGCCATTGGCGGCGGATTCCAGTCCGCGTCCTTGGCGGTCGATTTCGACGGGCTGACCCAGATCGGCAAGGTGCCTGGCCTGAACGCTGCAGCACCGACCCGTGGCCGGCGTGATGCCTGGTCCGGCTTCGTGGAAGTGCGCATCCCGGTCACGTCTCCGGATATGAACATTCCCGGATTCCACAGCTTGGGAATAACGGCTGCGGGACGTTATTCGAGCTACGACCCGGGCGGAGACTCGAAGGTCCCGAAGGTGCTGGTGCGCTGGCAGCCATTTGATGAGCAGGTCACGGTCCGTGGGTCCTACTCGCAAAGTTTCATCGCCCCTACAACATTCGACCTGTTTGGCGGCGCTGCTGAGAACAATCCGTTTCTTACGGTTGGCGGTGCGCAAGC
>QHOP01000012.1 GCA_003219345.1 Verrucomicrobiota bacterium | reverse complement strand
CCGGCTTGACGAGGCGGACCCTTATATCGTCAGCGTAACTCCGGGGAACACGGCCGTCGGTGTTTCGATAACCGCGACCGTGGATTTGCTCTTCAGCGAAGCGCTCGACCCAGCCAGCGTCAATTCGAGCGGCATCTATTTGCGTTCCGCACTCACCACTGTGCCTGCGACGGTGCAGCTCCTGCCGGACCCGACGAATAACATCCGGCGGCTCGTTCGCGTCAGACCCAACAATCCGCTGCTGAGCCAGATCACTTATCAAGTCGTGGTGATCGACGGCGAGCGCCGAGACGTGACGGGACGGGTGAGCGGGGTCGGGCCGGCGGACCTGGTCGGGCGGCCCATTGCGGCTCCGTTCCTTTCGACGTTCACCACGGCGGACCAGGACCCGCCGCAACTTGTTTCCATATCGCCAAGCAACAATGCGGTTCAGATCGATCCGCGCGCTGTCATTCGGCTTACCTTCAATGAACCGATTCGTGATTCGAATTTTGTCTTTACAGTGACTGGACCGACTGGACCCGTCGCGGGAACAGCGAACGTAGGGCTGAACGGATTGGCGCTTGTGTTCACACCGACAGCTCCGCTGGCGGTCAATGCCAGCTTCACAGTTTCGGTGAATGGCGTGCGTGACCTCGCGGGAAATCTGGCCACGAATCAGCCATTCACTGCCACCTTTGCCACACTGGACACAATTGGGCCGACTATTTCAGTTTTGAGACTGGCGGATGGACGAGCTCCCGTTAGCGCGAGCGTCGTGCCGGTCGAAGCGTTGCTCGCAACGAATGAACCGGGGGCGAGCGTGCGGTTCACACAAGACTTTAGCCCGGTGGGCACGGCGACCAATTCGCCGTACCGCGTTAATCTGCTCATGCCCGTGACCGGCTCGACCACCGCGCGCGCGATCGCAACCGATCGGTATGGAAATGATGGCCCATTTGCAGAACTGGTTTTGACTGTTGTTTCAAATCAGCCGCCGAGCGTGCAATTGACTCAGACCAATCCGGCGGGCGGCTTCGTTGTTTCCAGTCAGCTATTCTCGATCCTGGTGCAGGGGACCGATGACGCAGGCATCACCAATCTGGCTCGCCGTCAAATGCCGTTGCCGGAGAGTCGCTCGACTTTTTTGCCCAGGCGACGGATACCTCTGGCGCTAACTCGCCGGAAGCTCCACTGCATCTGATCATCAAGGATGGAACACCTCCTTCCGTGGCGATTTTGAGTCCGGCAGCCAATACATCGCTCGATCCCGATCAACCGCTTCAGCTCACTGTGGTCGCAAGCGATAACAGCACGAACGTTCAAATCGATATTGCACTGAATGGCGTATTTGTAACGACGCAAAGTGTTTCGCTGCTCCTGGTTCCCAATGCGCCGGTGACCAATACCTTCAACGTCTCGCTGGCCGGGGTCCAACTGAGCGGAGCGCCCTTGAAGGTAACGGCGCGCGCGACAGATGCCGCTACAAACGTCGCTACTGCTGTGCGAACATTCCTGCTCCCGGATCGCCAACCGCCGCAGCTCGCCGCCGTATCACCTTCGGCGGGCGCGATTCACCAGTCGCTTTGGCAAAGTGAAGTCGCGTTGCGTTTTAATGAGTCGCTTGCGGCTGCCTCAGTCAGCACAAATTCCATTCGCGTAACAAATAGCGCGGGAACTCCAACGCTTTACAATGTGTTATTGGACCAGAACGATTCGGCTCTAGTGCACCTTCAGTTGCTTGCTTTGCCGTTACTTCCGGGAATTACGTACACCAGCATCGTATCTTCCGCTCTAACCGATTTGGCCGGGAATCATTGGATCAGCTCTGGCGAGAGCAATTTCACTTTTACGACGGCTGCAATTCTCAATGTGTCGCCCACAAACGGAACCTCTGTCGTGGCCGGACAACCGTTCACAGTGGATGTGACTTACGATCAAGGTTTGGGCGCCGATGCGTTCCAGTTTACGCTCGATACAAAGCCGCCGGTGACTCTGGCCGCCGCTCCAGATGTGACGCATGTGGAGGTTGCTTTACGGATGCCCACCAACGTTCCAAGTGCGCGCCTGAGCATCGCTGCGTTGCACACGGGCAGTTCGCCTTATGTTTTGCCGGACATCACGGTTAATGCTCGCACTGCCGGAGCGAACCATGCGCCTATCGCAGGAAATGGACAGACGAGCGGCGCTTTGCTTTTTGATGGGATCGACGATTTTGTGGAAACGGGCAATTGGAGTCCGGGCAGTCAATGGTCCCTTGAGGCCTGGGTCCGCCCAACTTCGGCGCCGTCCGGACGACGAACCATCGTCGGCGGTGCGAACGAATGTAGAGACTGGGCCCTGACCCTTCAGGACGGGGTCTTTGGCCTGGTAGTGCGCCAACCCGGCGGCTGCAGCGAAACAATTGCGTCAGGAATTCGCCCGGTCCTCGGCCAATGGTACCATCTTGCCGGCACTTCAGACGGAACCAACGCCAGCCTCTACGTTAATGGTGTACTGAAAGCGTTCCGGCCGGTGGACCCGAATTATATCGGCACCGTGAACAGCGCGCGCATTGGAAGCGAGACCTGCTGCGGCGGCGATAGCTTCCCTGGCACGATTGAGGAAGCGCGGGTCTGGAACGTGCCTCTTACCGCGGACCAGGTCCATGCGAATATGGAGCGCCGCATTTCCCCGTCGGAACCGGGTTTGATCTCGCACTGGCAATTCGATGAGCAATCAGGTTTGCTCGCCGCGGATTCTTCAGGCTCTGGTCACGATGGAACCCTCGGCTCAGGCAACGCGGCGAACAGTCCGCTTTGGGTTTCCGGCATCGAATCGTTCACGAATGTCGCGATCACCGGCAGTGTGCCGCAGGTGACCTTAACTCTCGGAGGTTCGGATGCCGATGCTGATGTGCTAGCCACTACACTCACGACTTTGCCGGCGCGCGGCAGAGTTTATCAGACGCTCGACGGAACTACGCTCGGAACTCTGATAACGAATGTTCCAACGGTCGTGAGCAATCTTTCAGGCCGGGTCGTCTATGTTCCGCCTAATGTGAATGACACGATGGTTTTGACTTACAAAGTTTCAGACGGTTTGGCGGATTCTGGAGATGCAGTCGTGGTGCTCGATCTGAACGTCCTGCCGGTCGCAACCAACATTGGGCCGGGCGAAATCGTTTACAGCCGGCTCGGTTCGCCGGACGGCGTGATTTATGTCGCGGCAGCCGACGGTTCGAATGAGCGTCAGATCACTATCGGCGAGCAACCGAAACTTTCATTGGATGGTCGTTACGTGGCGTTCCACCGAGACAACGCGAACTACGGCAAGGCCAACCTCTACGTTCGCGATCTACTCACGGGCAACGAGAATCTTCTGGTGACCGACACCGATTTCATCATTAGCTACGGTTGGCGCGCGGATTCGTCGCGATTGGTCTATGACATGGTCTGCTCCATCTACGACATCGGGTGGGACGGTTCCGGTCAGTTCACTTTGTCGAGTGTGAATTGTTATGATGATGCCCCTGCGGTGAACTGGATTGATGGACGCATCGCGTTCCACGTCACGCTTTCGGGCGGGGGCATCGGATTGCTGACCACCAACGGGACCGCGCGAACGATCATTGCCGGCACGCAACCTGGGGATGTCTGGCCAGCGTGGTCTGCCGACGGCGAATGGATATCCTTCCTCGATGGAACCAATGTATTCAAGATCCGGCCTGATGGCACCGGTCTGCTCCAGCTTACAAGCTTGACGGGTTCCAATCGTTTTCTGCCTCCCGGCGCCTGGGCGGCAGACGGCACTCAAATCATCATTGCCGGTTATGTGAACGGCACCAATGGCCTGTTCGCAATCAGCACCGATGGCAGCGGCTTCAGCCTTTTGCGGGCGAGTACGGGTGGGGCGGATTACGATTACGTGGGGAGCGCCAACACCGGTTACGTGCCGGGTGCTCCGCCGCGTCTCATTGCCTCGACGCCGACGAACAACGCGCCGCGACAGTCGCTCTGGACCGTCAGCCATGACTTGCTCTTCAACAAGAGCATCGCAGCGACCACGGTCACGACAAATGTCATCTTGTTCACCAACAACATCGGAGTGCCGCGGCGTTATTCAGTGCAACCGGCAGGCACCATCGTCCGAGTGCAACCATCCCTGCCGCTCCAACCGGGGAGCGCTTACCGCACAGTTGTTTTTCCAGGACTGACCGACCCGGCGGGGCAAGCGGCGCTGGATGTGAACGGCCAGCCCTTCCCCGCCAACGGCATCACCTTCTCATTCACAACAGCCAACATCACGAGCGTGAGCCCCGCCAACGGCGCTTCATTCGAGGCGGGCACATCCCTCGTGCCAAAGGTAAACTTCGAACCCGGCCTGGGCGCCGACTTTTTCCGGTTCGTCATCGACGACGGCATTCCGGTCGATGTGCCGGTGACTGCTTCTGACACGAACGCCAGCGCATCGCTGGCACTCCCATTCGATGCCAGTAGCGCTGTTCTCTACATCTCTGCGGAACGCAACGGCCAGTTGCCTTATCTCTTTGCTCCTATCACTCTTCAGCTCACTCCGCCAACGGGCAGTTCGCCGATTACTTTCCTCGTGACGAATCCCATCACGATTGCGGAAGGCACAGTCTCAAATCTGAGCTTTGTTGCCAATTCATCAGCGGGACCGCTGGCGTTCCTCGACCTACCGCCCGAGGTCACTCCTGGTTTTGCTTCCCTGGATTCAGTGAGCCTGATCGCAAGCAATGAAACCGCCACCGGCAGTATCATCCTGGCGCCCCTGTCAGGTGACGCAGGTAATTACGTCGTTACGCTCCGCGCCACCGATGCGAATGGTGCCAGAGCCTCAACTAACATTTCCGTCACGGTTTCGCCAAATCCAGGGATTCAGTTTACCCGTTGGAAGGATCCCGTGGATGGCAATTGGAGCGATGCCAGCAAATGGACTGCCGGTGTTCCAAGCGCTACTAACGACGCGATCATAGACGCCGCTGGGTCTTACACGGTGACACTCGATATCGATTCCACAGTGAACAACCTCATGATCGGCGCGAACCATGGAACACCGTCACTCTTGGTATCAGGCCGCACGCTAACGATAAACGGCCAGGGACAGGTCCGCTCGAATGCTGTTTTCAACCTGACAGGCGGCGCGCTAACGGGTACGGGAGCAGTTGTTGTGCACGGCACATTAAACTGGACCGCCGGCAGCATGACTGGGGCGGGAACAAGTACGATTGCGCATGGCGCGAGCTTGCTTATCAGCAGTGGCGGCATAAAAGGATTCGCGCAGCGAACAATCAATAACGCTGGCGCGATTCGTTGGAGCGGCGGAGATATTTGGAGCGGCAGCGGAGCCACGATTAACAATCAGGCTGGCGGACTGTTCGATCTGCAAGCCGATCAGACC
>QHOP01000011.1 GCA_003219345.1 Verrucomicrobiota bacterium | reverse complement strand
GGCGAACCGACGCGGCCGAGGGTGGTCAGCACCAGTTCGCCGATTTGCCCGAAGGCCGCCGGTTTGCCCGAAGCCGGTTCGACGACTTCGGCGAAGTAAGCCGGTTCGATGAGGTGAAGCATGCCGGACTGCCTAGGGCATTCGTGAGTGACCGGTCCGGTTTCCGTCATACCGTGATGATCAAAGACACGTGCGCCGTGCCACAACTCCTGGAGCCGCGTCCGCAGCGCGGGGATGCTGCCGCCCGGTTCGCCCGCGACGATAATCGTTTTCACGTGGGCTGCGCGCAGGTCTATTTTTTCCTCCGCCGCGACTTCGGCGAGTCGCAATGCGTAAGTGGGCGTGCAGCAGAGGATCGTCGCGCCGTTATCAATCATCACGCGCAGACGCGCCGCGCTGCTCAGCCCGCCGCCCGGAATGCAAAGGCACCCGATGCGTTGTGCGGCTTCAAACGCGAGCCAGAAGCCGATGAACGGCCCGAAAGAAAAGGCGAGGAAGACGCGGTCGCTCGCGGTCGCGCCGGCCGCGCGAAAGACCTCCGTCCAGCTTTCGACCATCCAGCTCCAGCTTTCCGGCGTGTCGAGCCAGCGGAGCGGCGCGCCGGTGGTGCCGCTGGTCTGATGAAAACGGGTGTAACGATCGAGCGGGAAGGTCAGGTTCGTGCCGTAAGGCGGATGGGTGCGCTGGTCCTGGTCGATTTCCTGCTTCGTGGTGAACGGGAACTTCTCAGAGAATTCGCGCAGGCTCGCGACTGCCGCCGGCACCCCTGCTTGCGAAATTTTTTTTGTGTAAAACGGGTTGGCTGGAAGCAGCGCAGTGAACAGTCGGCGCAATTGGATCAGTTGTGAAGCGGCGATTGCCGGGCGAGCGGGAAAGGAATCGTCGGCCATCGGACGGCTCACTGTTTGGCAGGCGATGGCGACGGCGAGTCCGGAACGGGTTGAACGGCAGCCTGCTTCGGCCTGGGCGTTGGGTTCGGCTTGTGAAGAGTGACCAGCCCGCCGCCCACGAGAGCGAGGATCATTCCAATATAAAACAGCGGATTGACCTTGCCCCAGTCTATTTCATGGCGAACCAACCAGATGGAAACCACTGCGTTCACGACCGGTGCTCCGGCGAAAACGATGGCCATGACTTCAGGCGGTTTCCCTTTGGCTCCGAACGCGAGCAGCACACCAAACGCGCCGATGGCGCCGACGATTCCGGCGACCAACGACCATCCCATTCCTCGTCCAGTGTAGCCGCTGAACGCGGCGCCTTTGGCCAGCAACATCGCCAGCGGCGCGAGCACCGCGACCAGGAAATAGGCCACCCCAACAAACAGGAACGCTTTGTAACGCCAGAGCGACGGATCGACATCGACCGCGCCCGGCGGTTTCATGAGTGTCTGGCCCGAATGCAGGAAAACGCCGTAAACGCCCCACGAAAAAACGGTTAAAAACGCGAAGGCCAGCCACGTCAGGCCCGGTGAATCAGAGTTGGCATTAATCATACGTGTGCGGAGCATATCGCCGTCGCGACTTTACTTCAAATGGAATCGAATTAGATTATCCCCGAACTGAATAACCCGGACCACGGGCCGTCTCAAACACTGTGAAAGCTTCCATCGCACTTTTGTTCGGATTCCTGTTGCTGGCCGGCTGCGCTACGAGCACGGTCGAATCGCGCAGGAAAGAAAAGCTCGCGGCTTACAACGGTCTGTCGCCCGAGGAAAAGGAACTGGTGGACAAAAGTCAGATTCAGAGTGGGATGAGCCAGGATGCGGTGTACATCGCCTGGGGTCCGCCGGCTCAAATTCTGCAAAACCAGACCGGCAACGGCGGCGTGCAAACGGTCTGGCTTTACGAAGGTACCACGATGCAGGAGACGCGCTATTGGACGTTCCGCCAAGTGCCTTATCGGGGTCACCTCTTTCTGGAGCGTTATCTTGATCGCGATTATGACCCTCGCGGCTACGTCAGCGCGGAGATTGTGTTTGTCGGCGGCAAGGTCGCGAGCTGGCGGACGCTGCCGCGGCCGACGTCTTCGATTTTTTCCGCGACGGCTTTGGGAATCGGCGCGGCCTTCATCCTGCCGTCTTTGTCGTGCGTAACGCACACGACCGTCAGACTGCCGCGCGCCACTTCCACCGGCGGTGAGGCATTCAATTTGCGAAAACGAAAGACGTAGCTGAGTGACTTCGATTTTTTTTCGCTCACGAGCACGTGAATCTCGATTTCATCGTCGAAGCGGAGCGGCTGGAGGTAATCGCACGCGGCGTGCACGCGCGGCCAGCCGACGGGGGGGTCAAATTTGTTCATCACCACCGAGAACCCCAGCGACCGGAAAAGGCCATGCTCCGCCGTTTCCATGTAACGGAAAAAATTCGCGTAGTGGACGATGCCGGCCATGTCGGTGTCGGAAAATTCCACGCGGCGGACAGCTTTGAATTCGTAGGCCATGAGGGGATTTTAGATTTGCGATTTGCGATTTGCGATTTGAAAAACGCCCTCGGTCTCATTGAACGCCGGACGTTTTGAAGAAAATTCCCGGAAAACGCGGGCGATATTCTCCGCCATCCGCTCCGCGCTGAAATCCTGCCAGACCGCTTTGCGCCCGGCTTCGCCGAGCGCGCTGAGTCTTTCAGGATTCGACAAGAGTTGTTCAACCGCGTCAGCCAAGGCTCTTACGTCGCCCGGCTCGTAGAGCACGCCGCCGCCGGTCCCTTCGATCAGTTCGGGAAACGAGGCGGCGCGTGGTTGCACGACCGTCACGCCGGCTGCGAGCGCTTCGACAACGTACAAACCGAACGCTTCGCCGTAAAGGGCGGGGACGGAGAAAACGGTCAGCGACCGAAGAAAATCCAACTTCGCAGCCCGGTCGATATTAGGATGGAACTCCACGTCGTGCAAAACGCCGTTCGTTTTCAATCGTTCGCGCAACGCATTGACGAAAGGTTCCTCAGACGGGCCGCAGCCGCCACCCACGCGCAACTTCAGATCCTTGGTCCGCTCGTGGCGTTTCAACAGGATGAATGCTTCGACCAGTCGGTCCAGTCCCTTCTCGCGGCACATGCGGGCGAAATAGCCGAGGACCGGCGCACTGCCCTGTTCCGCGTTCCGCGTTCCGCGTTCCGCGTTTTTGTCGTAGCCTTCAAGATTGATCCCGTTGAAGACGACGCGCACGCGGTCGGCGGGCAGATTGAGTCGTCGGCACATGAGATCGCCGAAGTAACGGCTCGGGGCGATGAACAAGTCCGCTTCTGCCGCGCGCCCGGCCAACGTGTTCCAGGCCTCATCGCGCTGCACCTGCGGCAGTGAGTCGAGAAAGTAATCCTCGCCTTGCAACATGCAGATGACCGGGGAGCGCAGTTCCTGTTTGAGCTTGCGCACCAGGCCGACCAGCAGCGCGTTCGACAGGCAGATCACGTCGGGGTGCGGTTTCTGCTTGAGCCAGCCAATCAGTTCGTCCAGTTCGCGCGCCTGATTGCCTTCCTCGCCGCGGAGCATGGAAACGGTGAGTTCGCCGAGTTCCTCCGCGCGCGTCCTGGCCGCCTTGCCCGCCGCCCATTTCAATAGCGCGGGTGACTCCAGCAGACGATGCAGCCATTCGGGCGCGTGGCGAAAGAAGGACAATTTTTGTTCGAGATAAACATTGATGCCGCTGAAGAAAATCGGCGTGCCGGCGCTTTGGTCCTCTTCGTCCAGCGTCATCGGCAGATAGAGCGGCACCATTAGAACCTGGTGGCCCTGCTGGCGCAGTGCCGCCACGAGCGCGTTGTCACGGAAACAATTCCCGCAGTACATCCCGCCGGCGCCAGGTGTGATTTGAACGATGGTCATTGCTTTCGTTGAATCGTTGAATCGGTTCAACCCTTTTAACGGTTTAGCGGTTCATCGGTTTAACGGGACCTGCGCGGGTTGCATCTGCGCTTTCGCGTTGGCCAGCGGCTGTCCATACGGCAGAGGCTTCGGCACGTCGGCGAATTCTTCAATCGCCGTCCACAGCCGCGAAAAGTCCTTGTTCACGTCGCCGCTCAGGCAATCCGTGACATCGCCCGCGAGGTCGGGATGCTTGTCGGTCAGTTCGCGAAAGCTGAAGTTCGGATTGTAGAAAGCGTACACCAGCTTGCGCATGTTCTCGATTCCTTCGCGCAGCTTCGTGGCGTAATCGGCAAAGCGCTCTGGCGAAAAATCGCGCGCGAGCAGCGCCTCGTGCACCGCGTCGCCAGCCATCGCACCGCTCTTGAGCGCGAGCATGACGCCGGACGAAAACACCGGGTCGAGAAAACAATACGCGTCGCCCACGAGCAGGAGACCTTCGACACCGCAGTAGCGCGAGTGAAACGAGAATTCGCCGGTGATATAGAAAGGTCCGAACTGCGTGCCGCAGGAGACGTATTCCTTGATCCACAGGTTCTGTTCGATCTCGCGTTTGAAAATCTGTTCCGGCTCTTTCACGCCATCACGCGTGAGGTATTTGCCCTCGGCGACGACTCCGACACTGACGATGTCGTCGTGCAACGGGATGTACCAGAACCAGCCCTTCTCGGGCACGAACGCCACGGTCGTCGTGCCGGCGTCGATGCCTTCGTCGCGCTTAGCGCCTTTGTAGTAAGTCCACACGGCGACCTTGTGCAATTCGGGGTCCCCGACGCGCCAGTTGTGTCGCACTGCGGAAAACGCCTCACGACCGGAACAATCCAGTGTGATGGGCGCGCGATATTCCGTGATCTTCCCGCCCTTGTCCTGCGCCCGAACGCCTACGACGCGTCCGCCTTCTTTCATGAGTTCCTTGACGGTCGTTTCCTCTTTCACTGACGCGCCCTTCTCACGGGCGTTATCGAGCAACATCACGTCAAATTCGGAACGCAGCACCTGCCAGGTTTGAGCGACGGTGTCGCGGTCGTACCGGGTGAAAAAGTAAAACGGCTGCGACGCCTTGCCCGAGGGCGAGACAAATTGCACGCTGTATTTTTTGATGAACGCGGACTTCCGCATCTTTTCGATGAGCCCCAACCGTTGCAGCGGTTGAAAGGTGAAGGGCAGCAGTGATTCACCGATGTGGTAGCGCGGAAATTTTTCGCGTTCGAGCAGGAGGACTTTGTGGCCATGTCCGGCCAGCACCGTTGCCGCCGCTGAGCCGGCCGGCCCGCCGCCGATGATGAGGACATCGCAGCAGTTAATCGCGTTCGTTTGTTCGCTTGGCGTCGAGGACGGATCGTTTGATTTGACAGCGTCATGTTGAACCCACCCCGGCCCCCTCCCAGGAGGGGAACTGGTCCTTGTGCGTTCGCTGGTCGCCCGGTCGCGTGAAGATCGTTCCCCTCCTTCGGAGGGGTCAGGGGTGGGTTCTACTTCTCTCCGGGGCCACCCGCGTCGCTGTTCCTCGCAACGAATCCGCTCCTCGATTCGTCCCGTGACCGAAGCCATGTTATTCTTCACTTCGTAATTCCAGAAGCGGAGGAGTGTCACGCCGAGCGTTTCCAACTCCCTTTGGCGCTGCTCATCCTCCTTGCGCCTGAAATCATGAACTGAGCCGTCAACATCCACCGCGAGCTTCAATTCCTTGCAATAAAAATCCACAATCCTCCGGCCGATCGGTCGTTGACGATCGAAGTCATAGCCGCAAAGCTGTTTTCCCTTTAGCCGCTTCCAGAGAAGCGTTTCTGCCAGCGTCATCTTCTTGCGAAGCTCGCGTGCTCGCTCTTTGAGTTTCGGATTGTATGGAATGATCGGAAGACGCATAAAAACTCCTTACTCGAAGACGCCGCTGGTCGCAACCGCGCCTGTGGTCTGCTTGACCGCCCAACCCACCCCTGACCCCTCCCAGGAGGGGAACTGCCAACCGCGCCCAGCGAACTCAACCGGGCTCCGGCTCAGGGAGCCACCCACGAACGCACCTCCCCTCCTTCGGAGGGAGTCACGGTGGGTTGCCCGCGTGAGTGCGGCAAAACACGGCTTCATAGCGCCCTTCCTTCCACAACCGGCGGCAAAATTTCCACGATTTCCGCCAACGGCCGCTCCTGGGGATCAAACAGCGTGTTGCGCCGGCCATACAACACGTGCGCGCCGCTCAACTGCAGCGCTTGATTAATGAATTTGTCCGAGGCCAGCCGCAGAAATGCCTTCGGACGGCTGCGGTGCTTGATCCCGCATTCCTGCATGATGTGGCCCAGCGGACGCTGCTCCTTCAAAATCTGCCGGCGCGCTTCAGGGGTGAAGAGGTCCAGATTGATTTTAATGGCGCCGAATTCGACCGCCTGGTCGGTGCCATCGAGAAGCAGGACGACTTCGCGGAAATATTCGTCACCGCGGTGCCG
>QHOP01000010.1 GCA_003219345.1 Verrucomicrobiota bacterium | reverse complement strand
TAATTCTCCAAATGATTGCGGGATTTGCTTCGATTACCGGCGGACGCAAAGCCCTCTCTCCGGGTGTGACGTGAATTTTCTCCTGCAACAGCGCCGCGAGATGTTGACCATCGTCGTCTAGTGGGACGATCCACATCAACTCGTTCAAACGTTGGCTTTGGTCCGGCACAACGCGAAGTTCCAAGCCTGCGAGGACCAAGGTTCGAGTTTGACGGACGAAGCGGCAGAGAGTGCGAATTGAGGCGGTCGGTACAGAAAGCTCCGGAAAGACCACCAAATCCACGGTGTTTCCTTCTGTTCCCTTCTGTTCGAGAATCAATCGCGCAATAGAAAGTGCCCGCCGAATCATAGCATCATCCACCGAAGCCGGGTGCGAGGGAATCTGACAGATTACCAGATTGAAGACGGGGCTCGTGACTGATTCGCCAACTTCATTTGGGATGTCGACGTCACAAATCACGGCATTCGTCGTGGAATTTGTTTCCAAGTGCTTTTCCAACGCGGCAACGTCGCTAAGAAAACGGCGGGGCGATTTATAGCCTTCGATTTTTGACCCGTGCCAGGCAAAAAGGCGGTCCAGAATGTTTCCCGCTTGTTTTGGCAGCTTGCCGCCAGCGCGGACAAGTGAACCAAATGTTCCAGCAAGACCAAAACGTCCAGCCGTTGTCATACCCAGCAGTTCGACCGCCCTTCCGGTGGCAGCAGCTCTCAGGATTAGGCCAACCGGCAGAGCCCAATCTTGAGTGTTCGGTTTCACGAACCAGCCTTTCCTTTGCGCGGAATAGCCTTGATAGGCCGGCATCGGACGATCAGGAAATCTCAGAGACACGTTCCCTTCGTTCTCCACACTAATCGCAAACGGGTTCAGCAGACCACGCGCGACGCTCTTTTTGTTCTTTGGTGTTAGAACGAACCGCCCAAGTTGTGAGGCTAGCCGCGTCCAAGATGCCGGGCCTTTAAACTCGCCCTGTAGAATGCGCCGATACAGCAGGTCGTCCTTTGCATTCGTACCTTGCAGGTCAACCACATCGCGGAATGCAGTCAGTTCAAAGAAGTCGCCAGGCGCCACGTCGATGAGTTGTAATGCGAGATCCTTGCGACGGAGAAGCACCGCTCGCAAAAATTTCGTTCTTCGCCGCGCTTCCTTGGGTCGAAGCAGCGCATGAAGGCATTTAAGCAGCAGACGAGAGGATGTTGGTAGAGCGCAGAGAATAGCCACCTCCTCAACCTCTGATAGGATTTCACCGCGGACCATTCTGCCCTCAAGTCGATTTCGCAGCAGCCACGCGTTGTCACGGTATTCCCGGTCGATCTCGTTTTCCCATCTGACCATTGGTCGTGCCTTGCGCAGCAAATAATGCTGGGCCTTGTTTACCAAAATCGGATGTTTCCACTTGCGGCGAAAGACTTCTTTCGCAAGCTGGAGCATTGGCCACTCCTCCAAATTTAGAGGTGACGAAACCAAGACATCCAGCAGATACGACAAAACGAAGGCGTAGTAGCCAAATGACGAAGGGTTCTCTTTCAACTTGACCAACCGGACGAGAACCTTGCCAATATCTTGCAGCCGCAGACCAAGCTCCAGCGCGCGCTGGAGCAATTGTGTTTGACCCGGGTCTTCGTGCCATACTCGCACAAGCTCTTGCGCAAAGACTCTCTTTTCATCACTCCAAGGCACTGACATTCGATCCAAATCTCTGGCAACTCCCGCCCATTTGTTCGCTGCGAAGCGGCGACGTGAATCGGTTCGGACTCCTGGGTTATCAAGTAGCTTCGGGCCATCCAAGTCGGAGATCGGACGAACATTTACGTTCGTCTCGGCGTGAAACAGTAGTCGAACTTCCTTCGCCAACTCTTTCAGATTCTCTGGCGGCAAAGGAAAATATGCGCGCTTCGTGATGGATTGCATCCTTTCCGCGACCTGTCCGGTTGTCAGCAAGCTACCGGTCGCATCCTGGACAATGTCCGAGGTTTTGCCTTCTGAAAGTCTAAGTCCTATGGACCTCAGGAATCGCGAGAGTTTGTTTTTCGTGTGCTGCAAGAGCTGATTCGAATGCTCACCCTTGCAACGAAACACCAAGCGCAGGTCATCAACATAACGAGCATAGAACCGAAGCTGACAGGAAACGGTTCGTTTCCTCAGGAGCGCGGGCAATCTCGACATGACCCATTGATCGAAGTCAGCCAAATATACATTTGCCCAAAAGCCGGAATGTGCAGGCCCTTGAGCTAATCCCGTCGAGGAAAGATGCCCCTCATTCCCTTCACATCCCGCGCTGACATGAACTTCGTAAGCGCCAAACATCCGATCAATCAAGGGCCGAAGGTCCGGCTTGGTGTGTCGCTTGAGAATTTTGGCGAGACGAGGGCGATCAATGGTTGGGTAGAACGATTTCAGATCCGTGCAGAGGAGGACGACCCGGTCTTCACGACTCAATCCGGTCAGCACCGTGTTGAATGCCGATTCCGTGTCTTTGACAAAACGAGCATAGTCGTCACCCCAGTCACGATAAATACGGGCATTGCCAACCGAGAAGGCCCGTTCCTGATCTGATTTGACGAGATGGAGACGATTGCCAAGCGACCACAAATCAGGAAACCAGTCATTTTCCGGGTCGCCCCATAATGGTTCGAAGTGATTTGCGAGCAAAGAGAGCAAGGCAACTTCGACAACTTCATCTCGAAACGCTTGCCTGCACAGAGGTCTGTAAGTGTAAAAATCTTTCTTATCGCGAGATTCAATTCGCTTGGGAGCTAGGAATACTGTCCTTGCCGCCGGCACGTATGTTCCGAACTCAATCTCACGCGAAAGTCGAGCGACATGGAAATTGAGTCGAGCCATGAAGCTCAAGGACTCCGTCCGGTCGTGATACCACTGTCTGCGATCGGCAAACTTAAAGGTTCATGGGTCACACAGCTCGCCTTCAAAAGCTCGCTGAAGGATGGATTGGCGGAGGCGGGTGGCTTCGATTTGACAAGCGCGCATGCCCGTCGTGGCGAGTGGATGCGCGAATGCCATTTTTGCGAGCCTGGCGCGAAGGGTGTCGGGTTCGGCGGTCCACGTGGCGAGTGTTTCCGGGCGATGGAACGAGAAGACGTGGCGCGAGCGCGGCTCGGGATCGCGGTCATCACGGAAGAAGGTTTCGACACCTGTGGATTCGTAGAGGAACGGAAGCGGCCCGGTCAAACCAGCAGCCAGAAAGTCGGGCAGACCCGCAGCGTAACGAGCCGACTGATCGGCGACAGTCGAGAGCGTGGTTCCCTTCTTTTTGGCCTCGACGATCCCGACCGGCTTTCGGTCGACCAGAAGCAGGTAATCACACGGTCCGGTCTTGAGCGGCACTTCCCGGACGGCAATGCCGCGTCCGGCGGAGAGGTTCAGCGCCTTGTAATTTTGGATGATCCAGCCAGACGCGGTAAGCATCGCGTCGATTCGCTGCCGGGCTGTTTCCTCCGGGGTCATCTCAACCAACAAAGCTTACACAAACCCGAAGCGACGACAAGTCGGTTTGTTGGATCGAAAGTGCCTCGGAGTCCGAATCGGCCGTGGTTACGGTGTAAGGGCACGGTAGAAGCGCCGTCGCAATGGGCCGGGAGTGACGCTGCTCTGCGGATCACTGAACGTAAGAGTACCCGCGAATGTATTAGTCCAAAGAGGTTGCCAACTCTTCAAATCAACGGAAGCTTCTACCACTACCAACTGTCCAGGCGGCCCCTTGAGTAAAAAACCGAAGTGGCCAACATTGAATCCGAAACCTGGTCCATGGTTCACGATAATCGGAGGCACATTCTCCGGGTATCCTCTCCGGATGGTGTTATTATATGCGTCCGCCACATAGACGTTGCCTGCACTGTCAACCGCAACGCCGGCCGGAGAGTTGAACCGCGCCGCATTCCCAGTTTCGTCCGCGTTACCGCCCACCGGGTTTCCAGAGATGTCGAATCGCGGCAAACCAGCGAGCTTCGTCACCACCCCTGGCGGCGTCACTTTGCGGATCGTATTGTTGTTCCCGTCGGCGACATAGACGTTGCCGGAGTTGTCCACCGCCAGACCTAAAGGTTGCCAAAACCGCGCCGCGTTTCCCGTCCCGTCCGTGTTGCCAAAACCGGGCGCGCCACCGGCCAGCGCCGTTACCGAGCCAGTCGGAGTGACTTTTTCGATCTCGTTGTTCCCTGTGTCCGCCACGTAAACGTTGCCCGCACTGTCCAATGCCACTCCACGCGGATAGAAGAAACCGGCGGCGAGCGTCGTCACTACTCCTGAGGACGTCACTTTCCGGATCATGTGGTTGTATGTGTCCGCGACATAGATGGTCCCCGCATCATCCACTGCCACGCCCGAAGGATGATTGAACCGCGCGTCGCTGCCCGTTCCATTGTCGCCGCCAACACTGCCCGCCAGCCCCGCCAGCGTCGTCACCACTCCTGCCGCCGTTACTTTTCGGATTGTGTGGTTTCCTGTATCTCCCACATAGACGTTACCAGCGTTGTCCACCGCCACACCCCAGGATTGATTAAATCGTGCGTCGGTTCCCGTTCCATCCGTGCTGCCGGGATAGCCAGCCAGCCCGGCCAGTGTCGTCACGACTCCCGCTGGCGTGATTCTCCTAATTGTGTGGTTTGCTGTGTCTGCCACGTAGATGTTAGTCGCGATATCCACCGTTACACCGGAAGGCAGATTGAACCGCGCGTTCGCGCCGACCCCGTCCGCGTTACCAATGCTGCTCGCGGTCCCAGCGATTGTCGTTACCGTCCCCTCTGGCGTTATCCTCCGGATCGTGTGGTTGTATGCGTCCGCGACGTAGAGTACGCCCGTGCGATCTACCGCTAGATCGTATGGATAATAAAACCGCGCATCGCTTCCGGTGCCGTCCGTGCTTCCAGAACTGCCCGTCAGTCCGGCCAGCGGGGCCAGTACCCCCGCCGGCATCAATCTACGGATCACATGTTTGTAAGTGTCGGCCACGTAGATAGTGTCCGCGGTGTCAACCGCCACACCAACTCCCGCCTGCTCGGCTACCGTCGTGACAACTCCCGTTGGCGTAATCTTCCGGAGCAAGTTGTTTCCTGTGTCCGCCACGTAAACATTGCCCGTGCTGTCCACCGCCACGCCATAAGGATCGTTGAACCGGGCTTCGCTCCCGGTCCCGTCCACGTTCCCAAAAATGCCCGCCTTCCCAGCCAGAGTTGTCACGACCCCCGTCGAAGTAATCTTGCGGATCGTGTGGTTATATCTGTCCGCCACATAGAGGTTATCCGCGCTATCTATTGTCACTCCAACCGGGCCGTCGAACCGCGCGGTGCTGCCCGTCCCGTCCAAGCTGCCAGGGCTACCCGCCAGTCCCGCCAGAGTCGTCACCGCTCCTGCGGAAGTGACTTTTCGGATTATGTCATTGCCCTCTTCCGCCACCAGGAGGTTTCCCGCGCTGTCTATTGTCACGCCAAACGGTTGATTAAACCGCGCATCGCTCCCTATTCCGTCAGCGCTGCCCGTATAGCCCGCCAGCCCAGCAAGCGTCGTGACCTCTCCGGCAGCCGAGACTTTGCGGATGGTGTGGTTGTTGTAATCGCCCACATAGACGTTGCCGGTGCTGTCCACCGCCACGCCCGAAGGATACCAAAACTGCGCAGTACTGCCCGCACCGTCCGCGCTGCCATAGCCAGCATTTCCAGCAAGTGTGGCGAAAGTGTACGGGGTGTAAACGGACTGGGCGAAGCCTCGGTTGGCCATCAGCCCCAGGGTCATAATTGATAAACATATCCGGCATCTCATGGCTCTAATCGCTGATGGTCCGACTTTCCAGTTCTGGTCCTCGCAAGCGTGAACAAACCTAAAGCCGTTCGTACGTTCTCTGCCATTTCCGCGGCGATGTGGTGCGCTCAATTCAGGCGGCGTGCCGAGGAGATTCCTTGGCCAGCGCCTGGCGCGCAAGTTTCATCGCCCGTTCTTCCGAGATGCTGAACCCTTCGATCCGCATATCGTTCACTGCTTGTCGGACGGCTTCCTGTTCTTCTGGTGTCAAATCACGCATGAGAGATGAGTTTCCGTATGAGTGCTGCTCACGCCGGAGCCAGTTCAATCTTGATTTTCCGCCCCAGCGCACGCGCCGCCTTGCCCAACGTCGCAAGCGTGACCGAGGTGTTCGACGCATCCAGCAAACGGTCCACCGCCGCGCGGCTCGTTTTCATGCGTGCTGCCATCTCCACCTTAGTGAGTTCATTCTTCTTGAGCAACTCCGCCAATTGGAGAGCCAGCGCCTGTTTCATCGCACGTTCTTCCACTTCATCGAGAACTCCTTGTTCCTTGAGAAAATCCCGGAAGTCACTTCCGCGATGGGTTCTTTTGCTCATAATCTTTGCACATAAAGTTTCGGATTTCATTCACAAGCCACTATATCAAACATGATACAGATGGACCAATAGCTTATTGCGTGAAGATATTTCGTGCGCGTGATCCTATATGCAAAACGGAGGAGTCGGGCGGCGGGTCAAGTTGGAGCGCAGTGGGCGACAGGGCGAGCAAGAGCTTGACGCGCCGGCCGGCGACCTACAATCGAAACACGAATTCACGCGCGAAACCTGCAACTGCGATGAGCGATTTAGCCGGAATCGTTGAGGCCCATACTCGTTCTGTGCCGAAACTCGGGGTTTTGACTTCGGTCTGACGGCGGCAAGCGGCTGTGAAGCCGAGCGGATAGCGAGGGGAACGCCGCGCCGCCGAACGGCAGACGGAAGCAATGGGTGGATGCCCGACGCAGATGTGGAGTCCGTGACGAGCGCGAGTGACGTGATGGTGCGCGGACGAAGGAGCACGGAAACGAGGGAGCGTTGGTCACGGCGGCAACCGGATTATGTCCGGGAGGATTTTCTATCGAATAGGTGACCGGCCTCGATGAAGTCCCGTTTGTCGATCGTAGTGATGTCCACCGAAGTGCCGCCGTCTGAGTAGTCATGATGAATCCACTTTCAGAGCAGGCCGATGGGCCGGTTGTCGTAGTCGAACTCATACCAGACGGACACGGCCTGGCAATGTTGCCTCACCATGCACCGGATACCGGGCGCCGGCTAGAGAG
>QHOP01000086.1 GCA_003219345.1 Verrucomicrobiota bacterium | reverse complement strand
GCGTGGTTGTCGCGCGCTACGCGGGTCTCGTGGCAGATGCGCACATCCTGGTGCCGGCGGACCGGCTTCTGCCTGGGGCCCAATACGCCGCGCTGCCGAAGAATAATTTCATCGACGAGTTGGCCTACGCGCAATTCCAACGGCTCGGCCTTCTTCCGTCGGAACTGTGCACCGATACCGAATTTCTGCGTCGCGCCTCCCTGGACGCAATCGGTCTGTTGCCGACGCCAAAGGAAGTGCGGGAGTTCCTGGAGACGGCAACTTCGGCCTATGCTGGTGAGAAAGCGGGAGAGAGGGAAAGTGAGAATGTCAGCGGTTCCCACTCGCTCACTTTCTCACCTGCTCACCTGCCCGGCGAAGATCGACTCACTGCCCGCCGCCAAGCCCTCCGCTCTGCGTTGGTCGACAAAATTCTCGCCCGCCTGGAATACGCCGACTATTGGGCCAACAAGTGGGGCGACCTGCTCCGTCCGAATCCCGACCGTGTGGGCGTAAAGAGCGTGTTCACGCTCGACCAGTGGTTGCGCGACAGTTTCCGGCTGAACAAGCCCTACGATCAGTTCGTGCGTGAAATCCTCCTCGTCGAGGGCACGAACCATCGCGACGGTCCCGCGGTGATCTATCGCGACCGGCGCGAACCGGCGGACCTCACGACGATGTTCAGCCAGCTCTTCCTCGGCACGCGACTCGAATGCGCCCGCTGTCACCATCATCCGAACGAGAAATGGAGCCAGGACGACTTCTATCAGTTCGCCGCGTTCTTCGCTTCGGTCAAGCAAAAGGGCGCCGGCCTGTCGCCGCCGATTTCCGCGGGCACCGAAACGTTCTACTTCGCGTCCGGCGGCAGCGTGAAACATCCCGTCACGGGCGCCGTGATGTCGCCGCGTCCACCAGACGGTCCATCTGCGCAGCTTGGCAATGAGGCCGACCCGCGTCGCGCCCTGGCCGATTGGCTGATCGCGCCGGACAACCCGTTCTTCGCCCGCGCCGCGGTGAATCGGGTCTGGGCGAACTTCTTCGGACGCGGCCTGGTCGAACCCGTGGACGACTTCCGCATCTCTAATCCGTGCGTGAACCCGCCGTTGCTCGACGCGCTCGCCGAGGACTTCGTCAAACACGGTTACGACCTGAAGCATTTGATGCGAACGATTATGGAGTCGCGCCTGTATCAACTCAGCTCGACGCCGAACGAAACCAACCTCGCTGACACGCGCAATTTTTCGAGAGCGTATCGCCGACGCCTGCCCGCGGAAGTGCTGCTCGACGCGGTGGACGACGCGACCGGCGTGTCCGACACCTTCGCCGCGACAACTGTCGGCGCACGCGCTACTCAGGTCTGGAGCTACAAGATTGAATCGCAGTTCATGGACGCCTTCAATCGTCCGAATCCGAGCAGCGATCCGCCATGCGAACGCGACAAGGACCTGAGCGTGGTGCAATCGCTGCACCTGATGAACTCGAAGGCGCTGCAAGCCAAACTAAGCAACGACAATGGCCGTGCCCGCAAACTCGCCGCGAGCGACAAGTCACCGGCCGAAATCGTGACTGAGCTCTACCTGACGTCGTTGAGCCGCCCGCCGACCGAGGACGAATTGCGGATCGCGACCGACGCCTTCAGCGCGCCCGACGCGACGCGCCAGACCGCGACCGAGGACGTGTTCTGGGCGCTGCTGAACTCGGCGGAGTTCGTGTTTAATCATTGAGCGAGCGCCGGGGTTGTAGGAAGCCGCGCATTGGACCTACGAAACTTTGCTTCACCTGCGACAAAGTTTCGTAGCCGTCGGGAGGTTCATCCCGTTGCGGGAGATCATAAGACCGTGATAGTCTGCCATCAAGTGGGACCACTAACACTCGAATCCATTGACTCGAACGAAGCCGGCACAGGTGAGCTTCTTCAAAACGCCGGGCAGGCGAGTTCAGCGGAGCTTCAGCGAATCGAGAAGCTGAATCGCGAGGCTGAGCTTCGATGGAGGAGCAAGCTTTCGGTTCAGAACTCCCTGACGCGTTCCCTCGTCAGCTTCCAAGCCAATAAGGGCCGAGCGGTTTATCGATGGTTCAAATACAAGGAAGCATTCTCTGCCGGACTTGTTGAGCATCTGCTAAATAAGCAACGCATTTCGGGCGGAGTCTTGCTGGACCCGTTTGCCGGTAGCGGGACCGCTTTGTTTGCAGCGGGCGCGCTCGGTATGCACGCCGAGGGCATCGAACTACTGCCCATCGGGCAAACGATCATTGCCACAAAGCAGATCATCGACTGGGACTTGAAGCCGATGGATGTTGGGCGTCTGGCGTCGTTGAGAGAGGAATGTCCGTGGCATCGCGTGAAGAAGGCAAAGCTCGTCAACGAACTTCGGATCACTCGCGGTGCCTACCCCGCCGAAACCGTTGACGCAATGGGGCGGTTTCTCGCGGCATCGGAGCAAGAGAATGAATGCGTCAAAACGGTGCTGTTCTTCGCTCTGCTCTGCATCCTTGAGTCCATCAGCTTCACCCGAAAGGACGGACAGTATCTCCGGTGGGACTACCGTTCAGGCAGACGCCAAGGAAAGAAAGTTTTCGATAAGGGTGTGATTCCTGCCTTTGATAAGGCCATCAAAGACAAGTTGCACGAGATTGTTACTGACCTGCGGGGAATTGAAACACCTGAAGATTTGTTCGCGAACACGCTCTCCAAGGCAGACGTGGTTCTCCGCAGCGGTTCATGCCTGGAGCTCCTGCCTGAGTTACAGGCGAATTCTTACGATTGTGTGGAGCGGACGAAGCGGGACTCGTCAGACTCCGTCAGGAGATGCTTAGTTGCACGGTCGAAAATCGAGCAAAGGATCTTTTGGCTCTTAATCCTGAATGGAAGCCAGCGGTCATCGCAGCGGACAGACAGGAGCTCCTGCAGACGATTCTGTCCTACCTGGACTCGCAGAAACAGCTCGACCTGCTGAACAACAACGGCATCCCTCGGATGGTGCGAGGTTATTTTTATGAAATGGCTTGTGTCGTTGCCGAGTGTGCGCGTGTGCTTAAACCCGGCGCGCCGCTGATAATGGTAAATGACAACGTGCGCTACGCGGGAGCCAGCATCTCCGTGGACATCATCCTCTCCGAGATTGCCGAAAACCTGGGCTTCGAAGTCCGGCAGATTCTCGTCTTGCCCAACGGCAAGGGGAACAGCAGCCAGCAAATGGGGGCACACGGCCGCGACCCGTTGCGCAAGTGCGTCTATCTCTGGCACAGGCTTTAAGCTAAATGTCGAAGCCACCTTCAACATCTCAACTCCAGCAAAGACCTCGAAATGCGTGCTTCACAAACGCCACGGAAATGCGATAGTATCCCCCAGAAGCCATGACCGATCTCACCTGCAACTGCGCCGGGATGCCGCGCCGGGATTTTCTTCAGCTCGGCATCGGCGCGGTGCTCAGGCTGGGCTTCTCGGACTTGCGCCGATTACCTGTTTCACAAGAACGCGTCCGTGGTGTAGTCTATGCAAAAATATGAAGGTCAGCCTCAATCCTGAATTGGAGCGTTTCGTCGAGGAAAAGGTTCGCGCCGGCCAGTATCAATCTGCTGACGAGGTGGTCAACAGCGCCGTTGCCATGCTCCGGCAACAGGAGACCCTGTCGGCAGAAGACATCGCTGAGTTGCGGCGAGAGATTGCGATCGGACTCGAACAACTGGACCGTGGCGAAAGCGCGCCGTGGGACGCAGCCGCGCTGAAGAATAAACTCCGGCGAAGAGCTGGCAGCTACTGATGTGCGTCCATGCCCTCCATCATTCGTTCGGATCAGAGCGAACAGGACGTATATGAAATCGGAGTGTTCATCGCTCTTGACAATCCGGACGCTGCCTCTCGGCTGGTTGATCGATTTGATGAGGCGTTAAAAATGCTTGCCGAGAACCCATTGGCCGGACGCGTTCGCGAAGAACTCGCACCTGATGTGCGCAGCTTTCCAGTTGGGAATTACCTCCTGTTTTATCGCCCGACACAGAATGGAGTCGAACTGATTCGCGTGCTGCATAGCGCGCGCGACTTGCGACGTCTTTTCAAACGCGCCAAACCATGAGCAATCTCACCCACAATTGCGCCGGGATGCCGCGCCGGGATTTTCTTCAGCTCGGCATCGGCGCGGTGCTCGGCCTTGGCCTCTCAGACATCCTTCGCTTGCGCGCCAACGCCGCCTCCTCGTCACTGGCGTCAAACTCAGCCGGCAAGCAGGTCAATTGCATCATGATCTGGCTCGACGGCGGACCGTCGCATTACGAGACGTTCGATCCCAAGCCCGATGCGCCTTCCGAGATTCGCGGCGAGTTCAAGGCGATTTCCACGTCCGTGCCCGGCGTGCAGTTCTGCGAGGCGGTGCCGAACCTCGCCAAGGCCGCTGACAAGCTCACCATCGTCCGCTCGATTTGCCACAAGGACCCGAACCACGGCGGTGGCAATCATTACATGATGACCGGCGCGCCCACGCCGGTGCCGGTCGCCTGCGGCGCGTTCGTGACGTTTCATCCGTCGTTCGGCTCGGTGGTGTCGTATCACCGCGGCGTGCACGACGGGATGCCGGCCTACCTGTCGCTGCCGCAAGTGTCGCGCAGCGGCGGACCGAATTTCCTCGGCGGCAAACACGCGCCGTTCGTCATCAACGGCAATCCGAATGACAAAGGTTTCCAGGTGCGCGACGTGGTGTTGCCGAAAGAGATCAGCGAGGGTCGCGCGGGGTCACGCCGCGAATTGCGCGCGTCACTGGACCGGATGAAGCGTTACACTGACAAGCTGGCCGATGACCCGGCGGTGACGTTCGATCAGTATTACCAGCAGGGCGTTGATTTGGTGTTGTCACCGCAGGCGCAGGCGGCGTTCGACATCCAGCGCGAGGAGGAGAAGGTGCGCGAGGGTTACGGGCGAAACGATTTCGGCCAGCGACTGCTGCTCGCGCGACGGCTGGTGGAGGTGGGCGTGTCCTGGGTGACGGTCTATAACGGCGGCTGGGACCATCACACGAAAATTTTCGAGGGCTTCAAAAGCGATCATGGCAAGAAAATGGATATCGGCGTCGCTGCTTTGATCAATGACCTCGATCAACGCGGTCTGCTCGACAGCACGATGGTGATCATGCTCGGCGAGTTTGGTCGCACGCCCAAGGTGAACAAGGACGCGGGGCGCGATCATTGGCCGCACGCGATGTCGGTGTTGATGGCCGGGGCGGGCATCCCGCGAGGACAGGTCGTCGGCGCAACGGATGCCAAAGGTTATTACGCTTCAGAGAACGTGCATCGGCCGGAGGATTTTGCGGCGTCGCTCTACACGAAGATGGGCATTGATCCGGCGCAAACGCTGCACACGACCACGGGCCGGCCCGTGCAACTCGTGAGCAACGGGCGGTTGATCAAGGAGTTGTTTGCGTAGCCGCTGGCTCCGCCGAAGCTCAAACCCCAAAGTTCAAAGTTCAAGAGAATGTCCCAGGGACAAGCCCCAACCATCTTCCGGTGGACGGAGTTTGGAAGTGGGTCCTTGGCGCTTCTCTTAAGCTTCGAGCTTTGCTGTTGGAACTTCGCCTTACACGCCGCCGCGCCCACTCTTGACCACCTCTATCCCGTCGCCGTCCAAGTAGGCTCAACCAATTCCGTCGCGGCCATCGGCAAGTTCGATCCCTGGCCGCCGAAGGTATGGGTCGACGCGCCGGGAATCGTGTTCAATGCGGAGACGAACAGCGGCAAGTTCAGCGTGGAGATTGCGACGAACGCAACCGTCGGACCGCACTTGATCCGCGTCTTCAACGAACAAGGTGCCAGCACGCTCCGGTTCCTGATCGTTACTCAAGAACCACAATCCTCAGACCAAGAGCCGAACGATGATTTCACGAAGCCGCAAGCAGTGGACCACCTCCCCGTGTCGCTCAATGGCCGGCTCGACAAGTCCGGCGATGTCGATTCATTTGCTGTCACGCTGGAGGCCGGGCAGACGCTCGTCGCGTCGCTGGAAGCTTACACACTCGCGTCGCCCATGGATGCCGTGCTGCGTCTCGTTGATTCGCGGGGTGTGCAAGTGGCGCTCAACGACGACGACGGTCGCACGCCCGATCCGCTCCTGGCGTGGACGGCGCAGTCGGCTGGCACCTACATCGTGCAGGCCTTCGGCTTCGCTTATCCGGCCGTCTCCGACGTGAAATTCACGGGCGGCAACGCTTGCGTGTATCGCCTCCACCTCGCGCGCGGGCCGTATTTGCATTACACGCTGCCACTAGGAGTCCAGCGTGGCGCGCGCACGACGTTGCGGCTCTTCGGCTGGAACCTGGGCTCCAATCTGGAGCGCGAGTTAGAGTTCGACGGCACGGGATTGTCGGCGGACGCGAAGGTGGCCACTTTGGAGGTCCCGGCTTTCGAGAACGCTCTGACCGTTCCAATAGGTGACGGTCCTGAGTTGATCGAGGCGGAACCGAACAATTCGACGAACCAAGCAACTCAACTCGAAGTGCCCTCCGCCTTGACCGGTTGCATCGAAAAGCCAGGCGACGAAGACCGGTTCACTTTTGCTGTGAAGAAGGGCGACGCGCTGTTGCTGGAGGTTCAATCGGCTTCACTCGGCTTTCCGCTGGATGCGCGGCTCAAAGTTGAGGACGCCAAAGGCAAAGAACTGGCGAAGAAAGACGACACCGTAAACGCCGACCCTATGTTGGAATGGACCGCGCCGGAGGATGGGACATTTTTCGCCGTCGTAGGCAACGTGCTGCACCGCGGCGGGGCGGACCACCTCTATCGATTGAGCATCAGCCGGGCGGTGCCCGGCTTGAAAGCCGTTGCGGTTAGCAACGCCTTCACCATCGAGCCGGGCAAAACCAACGAAATCAAAGTCACGGTGACACGCTTGCACGGTTTCCAAACGAAGCTGACAGTTTCTGCCAGGGTACTCCCGGAAGGGTTGACGCTCGAGCCCGTCGAAGTTCCGGACAAAGGGGGGGAGGTCTTGCTGAAACTGGTCGCGTCCTCGGACGCGAAGCCTTTCAGCGGCGCGATTCAAATCGCGGTGATGGAGACAGAATCAGGAACGGAACAGCACGTCGTCTCTGAACTGATCAGTTCAACGACTGACAACGGCGTTCCGCAGGGATTCAAAAAGCTTGTGATCGAGTCCACAGACCAACTCTGGCTTACGGTTTTGTCAGCGCCGGCCCAAAAGCCGGAAGCCGAGAAGAAACATTAGCCGAGTTTCCACGGCGCGCGATAATTGCGCGTGAGCCACTTGCCGGTTTCCGCGTCGTCGAGGATGCGCTCGTTCTTTGCGTCCCACTTGATCTTTCGGCCGGCAAGCATGGCGATGAGGCCCAGGTGTCCGGGAAGGGCGGAGTGATGGGCCACCTCCACGGGCGTGACCGTGGGCTGCCGCGTTTTCACGCTGTCGAGGAAATTGCGCCAGTGGCCGCCCTTGGTGAACGGCAGTCTCACCTTGCGCTGTTCCTCCGGGAGGCTGCGCGTGTCTTCCCATTCCTTGTGAGAAGATTCGAAGGCATTGCCGCGGTTTACCCAGACCCAACCGTCAGTGCCGATCCACTTGGTGCCGTCCCGGATGTCCGGGTGCCCGCCAGCGATGATCATCGTGATGTCATTCGGATACTTGCAAGTAATGCGGTACCTCGTGCAGGTGTTCCAAAGGGCGTCCTTGGCAGGGAACTCGCCTGAGCCCTCGACTTCCAGCGGGCCAATCGTGTCGTCGTTGCCCAGTCCCCAGTGCCCGATGTCGCAGTGATGGCCGATCCAATCCAGCAACTGGCCGCCACCGGTATTGTAGTTCCAGCGCCAGTTCATGTGTGAGCGCGCCTGGATGTACGGCTCCATCTTCGATGGTCCGATCCAGAAGTCATAGTCCAATTCAGGCGGGGGCTGGGTGACAGCGACCTCCCAGGCGGGCGTGCCGGGGACGACTTTGGCCAGATCATCGACTTTCTCCGGGAGCTGCGCCAGCTTCTGCAAGAGGGGCTTGCCGGTTCCGGCGAAGTCATGGTGGCCGCTGGGCAGGCCGACTTCCACCTTGGTGACCTTGCCAATCAGACCGTTGCGAACGATCTCCGCGGCATAATGGAAGTTCCGTTCCGAACGCTGCCAGGACCCGGTCTGCCAAATGCATTTGTTGGACTGGACGGCTCGCACAATGGCCTGTTGTTCGGCGATGGTGCGCGCGAGCGGTTTCTCCCCGTAAATGTCCTTTTTATTCCTGGCTGCCTCGGTGGCAATGAGCGCGTGCCAGTGGTCCGGCACGGCGAGCATCACCGCGTCGATGTCCGTGCGTGCCATCATCTCCCGGTAATCGTGATAGGTTTTGCAGTCCTGGTTTTTGTATTTCTTGTTAATCTCGTTCACGGACGCTTCCAGGTGTTTCTTGTCAATGTTACAGGTGGCGACCACCTGGCAGTCAGACTCCCTCATGAAGCTGCCGGTGTTACTGGGGCCTTGCATGCCCCAGCCAAGCACACCCATCGTGATGCGTTCCGACGGAGCCGGGCGGCCGTTTGCGCCGAGAGCACTGGCCGGAATGATTGTGGGCGCAGCGATGGCGGTGGCGGTTGTAGTGATGAATTGGCGGCGAGAAATCCTGGAAAGTGACAAGGAAGTTTTCATGCGGATAATTTGCCCAATTGGCGGGACCAGCGCGAGCAGAAAAATGCGTCAGTTGTTCGACCCGGGCTGATGACTTCCCTTGTCTCTGTCCCTCAGCCGTCGGAGCATTTGCCGGATGTCGAATGTGCCTCGGACAGCGACGTAAACCGTCACGGTGGAGTACCAAACCAGGGCGACCATCGTCAGCAGCAGCCAGAACCAGTGTTCGCTTAGCATAGAGTTCTGATTCAGACGCCGGATCGAACTCCTCGTTCCTCCCGCGGTTTCAGACAGGAACCGACCACCATTGCCGCACCGACCAACAGATAAGTCGCGATGCCTGAATAATACGGTCCGATTGTTGCCGCGACGGGCTTCGTTTTCGGGACCTGTTCGATAATCAGATAACAGATCGGCACGACCGCGCCGCAAACGATGGCCGCGGCTGCACCCCAGTTGTTCGCGCGGCGCCAATAGCAGCAGGCGATCAGCAACACGGTCATGCTCGACAGGTAAATTGTCCCGGTGACACCCAGGTAGGTCCAGAGATCGCCCTGGAGCGGATACCAGAGTCCGTAGAACAACAGGAACACGCCAATCAACGCAATGATCGCCCGGTTGACCAGCAGCCCCTGGCGCTCGGACCAGGCTGACTTGCGGAACGGCGCGAGCACGTCGTTGTATATGACGCTGCCCCAGGTGAGCATATAGGACGAATCGGTGCTCATGTCCGCCGCGAGCATCGCCGCCACCAGAACACCCATGACACCGACAGGAACGAACGTGCTGAGAAACCTGGGCATGGCGTGCAGCGTGTTGTCGCCGGGCATGGCCGGTCCGAGCGCCGACAGCGCGGCAATGCCCCAGATGCCGGGGATGAGAAAGCGACAGACGAAGAAGAACGCGGTGCGCGTGTAGATCTTCCGTCCGGTCGCACTGTCCTTGGCGGCCAGCACACGGGCGACGGTCGCCTGCCAGGTGAGTGTGGCGGCTGTGTTGAGCAGGAGATTGAAAAGCACGTACGGCCAGCCCATGGTCGGGTTCAGAAACGGGTTGAAGCCGCCGGCGCCATAATGAATTTGCACAGTACTCACCAGTTTGTCCCAGCCGATATTCGCCAGAATGAGCACCGTGACGACAATCAGGCCGGCGCTCATGACGACGAATTGCAGGAAGTCGGTGACGAGCACGGAGAGCATCCCGCCGAGGATGGTGTAAGCCGCCACGCCGACGAGCAGCGCGGTCATGGCGATTTCCAGATACTTCACGTCGAACCCGCACACGAGCACGAGAAACTCGCCGCCCGTCCGCAGGAACACGCCCATGTTCAGCAAGCCACCCAGGACAATGACCACGCCCGCCGCCCAGCGAATGCGCGGACCGAAGCGTTTCTCGAACATTTCCGGGATGGTCATCGCGCCGGAATCGCGCAGCGGTTTGATGCAGAAGCCGGTCAGGCCGATGAATCCCATGGCGATGGCCTGGCAGAGGCCGGGAATGGCGCCGGCGAATCCCTTCTCGTAACCATTTTGCGCCGTGTACATACAGGTCACAATGCCGTGACCCCGGCAATCATGGTGGCGAGGAGGTAAAGCCCCACAATGCTGCCATCCAGCCAGGAGAAATGCGTCATGCCTTGAGAAAGAGTCTTAACGAACGGCGCGCCTTACGACAAGCCTCCATGCGGAGGGAATTTATCCTCCCAGTCGGCTGCTTGCACTTGTCTTCCAGCCAGGACTTTTTAAGGTGACCGGCAAACCGTTTATGAGAGCTGCCCGATTTCTTCCCACGATTCTTTCCATGCTGCTGCTCGGAATGTCGCTGCTAGACCGGTCTGCGCTCGCCGCCACGGTGGAGTTGATCGTCGATACCACGCAGACCATCGGGGAGATCGATTTGACGCGCTATGCCCTGGGCCAGGGTGGAGTTTCAGAGAAGCCAATGATCGATGCGCACATTGACCAGCTTGCCCGGCTTCATCCGCGAACGATCCGTCTTTTCGTCCAGGAATACTTCGATCTTTACCCAAAGTCCGCGCGTTACCATTGGGACACGCTGGACGACAGCATCGAAGCGATCCTGGCCACGGGCGCGAGGCCGCTGTTGTGTCTGTGTTTCAAGCCGCGCGTGCTCTTTCCGAAGATCGACCAGGACGTCGTGCATCCCACCAGTTACAAGGACTGGGAGAAACTGGTCTTTGAGCTGGTCAAACACTGCAACCAGCGCCGGCGATACTGCATTGAGTATTGGGAGGTGGGAAATGAGCCGGACATCGGCGAGGACGGCGGGTGTCCTTATCGCTTCAAGCCCGAAGATTACGTCGCTTATTACACGCACACGGCGAGCGCGATTCTACGGGCTGATCCGAAAGCGAAAGTAGGCGGGCCGGCTCTGGCGGGTTACCGGAGTCGGTTGGGCGATGCGCTGATTGAACACTGCGCCAAAGGCGGCGCGCCGCTCCACTTTTTCTCCTGGCATCTTTACAGCAACAATCCCGGTCAACTCCGCCAGAGCATCAAAGAGGTGAAAGCCAAACTAGCCAAGCACCCTCGACTGGCCGGAACGGAAACTATTCTGGACGAATGGAACATGTCGCTCGGAAATCCTGTGCTGACGCCCGCCTTTCAACCCGCGTTCGTGCTTGAGACGACGTACGGTTTTTACGAAGAGGGCCTCTCTCGCGCGGCCTATTACCATATCCGGGACTTTTTCGTGGACCCGACGAGATTTTCGCCGTGGATGTCTGCGCAGGGGACAGACTTCATGGCGCACTGGTGGAACGTCATGCCGCAGTATGACGGACTCTGGGACAACCAGGGCCGCGTGCGACCGGCCTACTACGCCTTTCGCTTGCTCAGTTTGATCAAAGGACAAAAGCTCGCTGTGAGCGGGAGCAGCGCGGACGTGAAAGCCTTTGCCGCGCGAAACGGAAGCTGGAATCATGTTGTATTTTGGAATTTTCCCTCTTCCGGCCCGGGCGAAGTGGTCGAGGCGGTCGTCCGTTTTCCCAAAGGCCAACGCGGCCAATTCCGCTTCATCAAGCTGGATGCGAGCGCACCGGTAAACAACCTGGCGGTGATTCGCCAGGGAAGCGCCGGGGAGTTGGAAGCTCAACCCGTCCGGACGAAACTTGAGCCCTATGACGTGGACTGGATCGAGATCGGTCAGTAACGCTTCGCTCCCAGCGGGATTCCAGTGTGCTGTCCCAATGCGCTCCCAATTTGAGATTCGAAACTTTCCATGAACCATCCCCCTCACCCCGTCCCTCTCCCCCTCCGAGGGGGAGAGGGTGCCCGAAGGGCGGGTGAGGGGGATGGTTCATGGTCCCAACGCGTGCGCAAAAGCGTAAGGGGGGCTTTCCATGAACCGCCCCCTCACCCCTTCCCTCTCCCCCAATGGGGGGAGAGGGTGGCCGGAGGTCGGGTGAGGGGGCGATTCATGGTTCCGATGCGTGCGCAAAAGCGTAAGGGGGGCTCTCCATGAACCAGAGGAACATCCAACATCGAACGTCCAACGCCCAACATCGAATGGCACCGCGAATCCGCGCTCACTTCGGCGTTCGATGTTCGATGTTCGATGTTGGACGTTCGATGTTTTCCCTCGGCTCAGGGGTTTCAACGCGCTAGGTCGAGGGATGAGCCTCCCCTGACACAGGCTCCTCGGGCAGCTTGTTCAGCAGCAACCAACGGCCTTTGATCCGTTTCACCATTTCCACCAGTTCCTCAAAGGTACCTGGCTTCACCAAATAGGAGTTGGCCCCCAGCTCGCGCGCCTTGCTCACGTCCGGGACATGATCGGAATTCGTGAGCACGACGATAATCAACTCACCGAAGTCCGGCTGGTCGCGAATCCAGGCGAGCACTTCGAACCCGGAGAGTCTCGGCAACCTGAGATCCAGCAGGATCAGGAATGGAGATGGATAGCGAGTTCGATCAGCGTATGCGGAGTCTCCGGAGAGATATTTGATGGCTTCCTCCCCGTCCTTGACCACTTTTAGTGGATTGGCCAGGCGCGCGTTTCGGATGGCCCGCTCCAACAGCAGAATGTCATCTTCGTTATCTTCAACCAAAAGAATCGTCGATTCCACCAAATCGTCCAAGTGAGCATGGTCTTCCAGGCGCATAGTGAGTCAGACACGGGAGTATTTCAGTCGTTCAACCATCATCGAGGATTTGATAAGGCGGATGCGAATCGCATGGCGATCTCCCCGGACGGCAAAGTGATTTATCTCCCGTCGCTCGAAAAAGCGTATTGGCATGTCGTGGACGCGGGCAGCGGCGAGGTCATCAGGAAGATCGTGACCAACTCCGGCGCGCACAACACGAGATCAGGCTTGGCGACGCGGTCAAGTTGCTTAAATCTTCGCGAATGAATTCATCGTTTCGCCACAGAGTGTGTGCGGCAGTCTTGCTCGCCCTCTCCACCTTCGTCTGGGCCGAGTCGTCCAGCCCGGCGTTCAAAGTTGGAACCGCCAAACGCGACATCACCCCGAAGGAGCCGGTGCCAATGTGGGGCTACGGCGCGCGGCACGACGCCCTTTCCACCGGCGCGCTCGATTCGCTCTATGCCACTGCGTTGGTCCTTGAAGGGGGAACCAACAAACTCGCGATTGTGGGACTGGACCTGGGACGGTCGCCGTCCGAGAAGTCGCTGCGAACCATTCGGCAACGGATCAAATCCGAGGCCGGCATAGAATACTCCTTCATCGCCGGCTCGCACACGCACCACGGGCCGGTGCTGGAACTTTCTGACGAGGAAGGCAAAGGCAGGGGGAAATTCGATGCCGCCATTCGCTACTACAAGGAAATGGAGGAGAGGGTTGTGGCCGCCATTGTTGAAGCGAACTCCAAACTGGCTCCCGCGAAAACAGCGACCGGTTCGGTCAGACTGTACGGCTTCAATCGCAATCGTCACACGAAAATCGAACCCAAGCCAATCGACCATGAATTGGCCGTGCTGCGCTTTGACGATTTGTCCGGCAAACCGATCGCCGTGCTGATAAACTTCGCCGCCCATCCGACGATGATTCCCGCGAGCACTCTGAAGTTTTCCGCCGATTATGTTGGGGCGATGAAGGCGACCGTTGAAAAGGAGATGGGCGCCACGGCGATTTTCATGCAGGGCGCGTCGGGCGATATGTCCGTGAACGAAGGGACAAACAACGGATACGCGGCATTTGGCCAGGCGCTCGGGCGCGAGGCCGTCAAACTGGCTTCATCGCTGACCACCCGTGAAGTCGTCCGTCCATCGCTGGCCGTGCGCGAGGAACGGTTCAGGTTTGCATCCCGCACCGATTTGTCGGATCCACTGACTCGCGGCGCGTACTCGGTCGCGTTTTTTCCGGAACTGGTAGCCAATTACGTGGACGAATATGCTGCCGGCGTTCGTCCGAGGTTGACCGTGGCTTTGCTCAATGGCGACATCGCGCTCGTGGGCGTGTCGGGCGAATTCTTTTGCACCCACGCGATTCGTCTGAAGGAGCGGGCGCGGGTCAAGCAACTTTTCTTCTTCGGTTACTGCAACGGCTATCATCAGTATTTCCCGACTATTGAAGCCGTTTCGGAAGGAGGTTACGGAGCCGACCACGCGGTCGCGCCGGCGGAAGTTGGAGCCGGAGAGCGGGTCGCGAACACTGCCTTGATTTAGATTTACCAGATGCTCGGCAAAATCAAGTGAATTTGGGAGCGTTCCCGTCAGAGCCTATGGCGCCGATGAATCGGCGCACAAGGCCGACACTGCACGCAAATCAGGCCACTACCTTCATTTTGGTAGTGGGTCAGTTTGAATAAACCCATCTGCCGGGCAGACGGCAGATGGGTTCCATACCTTAGCTGAACTTACCAAGACACCACTTTTTACGTCGCTTTACGCTTTTCTGCCAGCGATTCCGGGGACTTGTGGTGGCCCCTGAGTCATTGCTAATCAAAGCTCGTCAGAAGCACTTTCCAGAACCATCAATTTTGTTAGCACCGAATTCCTTTCTTTTGACGGTTGCTAATAACGTAAGGTCACAATTCCAAAAGAGCAACAATTTGGGTCAGTCAGTTTGAATTGACTTCGAGACGTATGGTGCTAGTATCGCCACAGATATTTTATGGGGCTACCAACTAACCAACCTGCGGGGGAAGTTGAGATTGTGTCGGAGGTGCAACAGGAAATTGTTTCACATACAGGGGAGTTGATGCTTCATGCCTGCCATCAATCGCTAAATCAATCGAATACTCCCCAAAATTCGGTAACTTTATTTGCGACATTATTGAGACGACCTGAGCGATGGCACTTAGTCCGTGTTGTGCGACCTGAACTGGTATCTGAGCTTCCATAGCTGGCAATACCGGATTCCCGTCAGCATCCACAAGAGAAATCTTGATTCTTTTAAGTCCTTCCTCAATTCGCTCGAATCTTATTCTTGCTGCCAACACACAAAGCCCGTGAGTGATTGGTGCTTCTCTAGCCCAAAGAGTATCAAAGACACCAATGATATTTAGTTTTGCCGCAGCATCCGCTGAAGCAAAATCACACAGGCTGAATATTTCCACTTTCACGGTTTTCCTTTCTTGATAGATGTTCACTCCGAATCAGATTAACGATTTCCTCCAAGCTCCATACGTGGTCCGTGACTCCAGCCTCCATTGCCGGAGTCACGCGTAATGTCTGGTGTATCCGGCAGAAATTGTAATACATGAAGTAAAGCGCAAACGCCGCCGCATGGTTCTCAACCTTTTTTGAGAACGCATTGGTTAGGCGAGTAAACCGACGCATTTGCATCCGCATCGTGAGATTATGGCGCTCTGTGTAACTAGTGGAAACATGGCGATACTCAGGCGTGCCGGAATTGACGTCCTTGCGTGTTCCCATGCATTGAGCGGGACTGTAACGGCCTTGCGCACCTTCGGGCGCGTTCCCGTAAATCTTCACGAGTTGCGCGTAGTCAATTTCTGACCCAAAGGCATCTTCGACGGCTTCAACATAGGTTCTGAGGCCGTCTGTTGTCAGTTGCACTCGACTGGCCAAACGGCCTTTGAGATCGTGCATGAAATGGAACGCAGCATAGGCGTCCCGCGTTCCGACGTACCAGCAAGGCACCAGCTTTGTTTCTGCGTCTAAAGCCGTCCACGTCCAAACGTCACCCCAACCCTTGCGCTTTTGCTTCACGCTCACATTCTTTTCCTTGCACCCGATAAAAGCCCAAATCTCATCGCACTGGATTCGCTTGAGATGGAGGTTGCGGAACGCCTTGTCCTGATATTCCGAGCAAGCCTGGCCTAATTCTGAAAGCAACTTCGCGACGGTATTCTTTGCAACGCCAGTCATCCTTACAGTGGCTCGGATGCTGTTCCCCTCGACTAAACAAGAAACCACGCTCACGCGCTCTTGAGTTGTCAGCTTGTTCACGTCACCAGCATAACCTGCATCACCTGCACTGTAAAGCGATACCTGCATTTATTTGTTGCACCTGCATACCCTGCATGTTATCTTAGTGCCAGCATCACCTGCCGCATGGTGCGTGTTGGGGGGTGCGATTTAATATGCACTCATTACAAAAGGTCCTCGAAAATCACGCAAATGTCGTTGAAAACGGATACACTGCACAGCGCGGATTGAGATATAGATCGTATGCAATTTCCACTCTACGTGGTGGCGTTGGAAAATCGACCTTGGCTTTCAACTTGGCTTTTGAAATGTCCCGGCAAAGGTCAATTCTGATAGCAGACTTGTGTGCTCAATGTAACCTGACCGAAACGCTTATGCCGGGTGAACACCCGGAAGTCACTATTCTTAATTCTCTACAGCCAAAATTATTGGGGCCTGCATTCGGTGACATTCCAAGCGACAACTCATATCGCGTTTCAGCGACATGTGATGCGTTCAAGGTCACCAAATCGGCTTATTTAATTCCAGGGAACCCGCTCCTTTTTGCCTTTCCCTCAACAATGTATCAACAGTTACAGATTGCGAATGCTCAAAATAATCCAAAGGCGGTTCGTGGCCTGCTTGAATCTTTAAAATCCATTTTAGATGACGAATGCAAAACAAAAAAAGCGGATGGGATTTTAATGGACACAAGTCCATTTTATTCAGGGGGGACTCACTTGGCATGGTGCGCCGCAGATGCAATCATTATTCCGGTCAGAGTGGATGAGCATTCAATTGACTCCTTAGAATTAACCTTAGACCTGCTTTCCAATAGTGAGAGAGATTTTCAAGTTTGGAATCAGAGAGCCGGAGGCCGGAAATCGCCACGAATAGCGGCAATTGTAATGACAATGGTTGGCTCCAAAAGCCAGATCAGAGCCACGCCTGACCAAGCATCCAAAATGTATGTCGAGCGTGCGCTTGTAATTGCGGAAAAATATCGGCATCTGTTTGACCATACAGACCCGGCAGACGCCTTTGTAATAACCGATGATTTCGTTTCATCCGGACGCATCAGTGGCGCAAAGAGCGTACCGATTTCCAAACTAAAAATCGGGAGTTTTCACATGGTCGAGGGAAAGCGCCTGCAAGTTAATGCGTCGGCAGAACGATATCAGAGAGAACTTGCTTATCTCGCAAGCATTATTTAGATGGGGGCTTTAACGATTTCAATCTAGTTGCCCGTTGAACGACCGATAGCGCAATCTGTGAAAAATCCAGTTTGTCCTTATTGCCCCCGCGCTTTGCTAGTTTCTTACTCTTTTTGGCCATGCCCAACGATGCCATTTATCAGGCCAAAGCGAAATCAAAATTCAAACTGACCCACTACCTTCATTTTCGCGAACTTGCGGATGGCAGCGACGGTCTGTAAGTTGCTGGCAATCATTTCCTGGATGCGACGCATGGTAGTTCGTGCCTGGTGGGTGGCCTGGGTGTTGTTGGCGGCGGTTACTGCCCGAAGCAACGCGGCCGTGCTTATTTCCGAGTTCATGGCTGTCAACAATACCACGTTGACGGACCAGGACGGGCAGTATTCGGACTGGATCGAAATTTACAATTCCGGCGCCGACACCGTGGACCTCGACGGCTGGTATCTGACGGACAGTTCCACCGATCTCACCAAATGGCGTTTTCCCGCGACGGACCTCTTTCCGGACAGTTACCTGGTGGTGTTCGCTTCCGGCAAGGACCGCGCTGTTTCCGGCGCCGAACTGCACACCAATTTCAAACTGAATGGCAGTGGCGATTATCTGGCGTTGGTCATGCCGGACGGCGCGACCATCACTTCACAATACGCGCCCCAATTTCCGCGCCAACGGGCCGATGTTTCGTATGGACTGGATTTGCAGACGGGCGCGCAGCTTTTTTTCAGCAATCCGACTCCGGGCTGGGCCAATGACGTGAGCAGCGCGGGGTTTGCGGAAAATCCGCGCTTCGCCATTCCCGGCGACGTTTACACCAACAATACCCTGTCGTTGACGCTTTCCGTCACGGCGCCCACGGCCGTGCTTCATTACACGCTGGACGGCACCGAGCCGACCGAAGCCAGCGCCATTTATTCGGCGCCGATTGTCATGAGCGCCTCGACGATCGTGCGCGCGAAAGTTTTTGACCCCGGCCTGCAACCCAGCGCGACGGTTTCGCAGAACTACACGCTGCTCGGCAGCGACGTGGTCAACTTCAGTTCCAACCTGCCGCTCATCATTATTAACACGTTCGGCCGAAGCATTCCGGATGGCACAAAGATTCGCGCCAATGCGCGGTTCATTGAGACGATGGGCGGACGCGCCTGGTTGACCGGCGCGCCCGATTACGATGGCTGGGCCGGCATTGCTTTGCGCGGCTCCAGTTCGCTCGGCTTTCCAAAACATTCCTACGCGTTTGAAACTCAGGACGAGGCGGGCGAGGGGGCGAACGCGGCGCTACTCGGTTTTCCCAAAGACAACGACTGGGTTTTGTACGCGCCGTACACCGACAAGACGCTCCTGCGCGATTTTCTGGCGTATGAACTCCACGGCAAAATGGGTCATTACTCGGTGCGCGCGAAATTCGTCGAAGTGTTCGTGGACAGTTCACGCGGCAGATTGACGATGAGCGATTACGCAGGCGTGTATGTGTTCGAGGAAAAAATCAAGCGCGGCAAAGACCGCGTGGACGTTACGCCGCTGCTGCCCACGGACAACAACGAGCCGGAAGTCACCGGGGGTTACCTTATCAAAAAAGACCGGTTGGATCCGGGGGATTCGGGGTTTTCAACCGCTCATGCGGGGACTTTGGCCTACGTCGATCCGAAGGAACAGGAAATTACTCCGGCGCAGGCGGCCTGGCTCTCCGCTTGGTTTGACCAATTCGAAACGGCGCTGTATGGCGCGGACTTTCGCGACCCCGTCATTGGTTACAGCCAGTTTATCGACATTGATTCGTTCATCGACCAGCAGTGGATTGTCGAGATGTCGAAGAACATCGATGGGTACCGGTTGAGCAATTACATGCACAAGGACCGGCTCGGCAAACTCAAGATGGATCCCATTTGGGACTGGAACCTGAGCTTTGGCAACGCGAATTATTTGAACGGGTGGGTGACCAGCGGGTGGTATTGGACGCAGACAGCGGATCAGGATTATCCCTGGTTCCGTCGTCTGTTCCAAGACCCGGACTTCAATCAGCGATACATCGATCGCTGGGGCGGACTGCGCAAAGATGTCTTTGCCACTTCAAACCTCCTCGCGCGTGTGGACGAACTGGCGGCTTTCCTGAACGAGGCGCAGGTCAGAAATTATCAAAAGTGGCGCATCCTCGGCACCTATGTCTGGCCCAATTGGTATATCGGCAAAAACTATCAGGCCGAAATCAACTGGATGAAACAATGGATCGCCGGCCGGCTCGCGTGGATTGACACCAATTACACTCCTGCTCCGGTGTTCAGCCACGATGGCGGCCTCATCCCAGTCGGTTTCGCGTTGAGCATGTCCGCGCCCAAAGGCGTCATTTATTGCACCCTGGACGGCACCGACCCGCGATTGCCCGGCGGGGGGATCAGTCCGCGGGCTTCGATTTACAGTTCGTCCATCACCCTGTCGGCCAATGCCCGAGTTTTTGCCCGAGCGCGAAATGGCACCGCCTGGAGCCCGCCCACGGTGAGCACGTTCGTGGTCAGCACGCCGCCATTGGTCATCACCGAAATCATGTATCACCCGCAGAGCCCGCCGGCGGGCAGTCCGTACACGGCGGAGGATTTCGAGTTCATTGAATTAAAAAATATCGGGGCAACGGCGCTGGACTTGAGCGGCATTCATTTCACCAACGGCATCGGCTTCTCCTTTACCGGCAGCGCTGTGACCAGCCTCGGTCCCGGGCAGCATCTTGTCATCGTCAAAAATCTGGCGGCGTTCACTGCGCGCTATGGCGCAGCGCCGAACCTCGCTGGAGAATATTCCGGCAGCCTCGATAATGCAGGTGAACGACTGACGCTGGAAGGGGCGAGCGGCGAGTTGATTTTGGACTTTAATTACCACGACACGTGGTATCCGACGACCGACGGCTTCGGCTTTTCGCTGGTCGTGATTGACGAACATGCCCCGTCGAGCGCGTGGGACAATGGAGCGAATTGGCGCGCCAGCGCGTTCACGGGCGGCTCGCCGGGCGCGGACGATCCACCGTCGAACGTTCCGCGGGTTCTCATCAACGAAGCGCTCACGCACACCGACCCGCCGCAGGTGGACTCCATTGAGCTGTACAACCCGAATTCGATGAACGTGGACATCGGCAACTGGTATTTGACCGACCAGCGGGCGATGCCGCATAAATTCCGCATTCCGTCGAAGACGATCATCCAGGCCCAGGGCTACCTTGTCTTCACCGAGAATGACTGGAACGCCAACCCGACTTTGTCGAGCGGCTTCCGGCTCGATTCGCATGGCGAGGAAGTTTATCTCTTTTCCGCCGATGCGAACGGGAATCTGACCGGTTACAGCGACGGCTTCAGCTTCGGTGCGGCCGAAAACGGCGTGAGCTTCGGGCGCTACGTCATCAGCACTGGGGAGGCGCAATATCCCGCGCAAGTTTCCAACTCCTTGGGCGGTCCGAACGCGGGGCCGCGGGTTGGCCCGATCGTCGTCAATGAAATCCGGTATCATCCAGCGCTCGGTGATGAGGAGTTCGTTGAGTTGAAGAACATCACGAGCAGTCCGGTCAGGCTGTACGACCCGAATTACCCGAAGAATACGTGGAAACTCAACGGCGCCGGGTTCACTTTCCCGCCGAACGTGGAAATCCCGGCGAACGGTCTGCTGCTGTTGGTCGCCAGCGATCCGGGGGTGTTCCGTTTGAAATACAACGTCCCAACGAATGTTCCGGTCTTCGCGCTGTATCCGGGCGTGTTGCAGAACAGCGGCGAGACCCTGGCGTTGCAGCGACCCGATACCCCGGATGTCGATACGAACTCAGGGGCGATCTTTGTTCCTTACGTTGACGTGGACGTGGTGCGGTACAATGACAAAGAGCCGTGGCCGACGAATGCGGACGGATTCGGACCGTCCTTGGAACGGTCGGACGCCGCGGCTTACGGCAACGACCCGATCAACTGGCGCGCCAGTTACAGCCCGGGCACGCCGGGCCGTGAGAAGTGGGAAAACGTGGAATCGTGGAAGGCCCGATACTTCACGTCGGTCGAGCTGGCCAACCCGGCGATCAGCGGGGACGCGGCTGATCCCGACAAAGACGGGGAAACCAACCTTCAGGAATATCTCAGCGGCACCGATCCGCGCGACGGGCAAAGCTGCCTGAAGATTGAGTCAGCCACAACAGGCAGCGGCACGCCGCAAACGATTTCCATCCGGTTCAATGCTGTCGCCGACCGGACCTACACAGTCCAATACCGAAACTCGCTGGCGGCCGCGAGCTGGCTGAAACTGACAAATGTTCCGCCGCCGCTGGTCTCCGGGATGATGGATGTGGCTGTGCCGTCGGCCACCAACTCCAACGCGCGATACTTTCGCGTGGTTACTCCCTGGCAGCCGTAGCGGCGCAGAGCGTGTTTGCAAGAGGATGAACCAGTTTTACCACTTCAACGCCTGCAAGCGGCGCGCGACCTCCACCGCGTTGGCGCGACTGTTGAAGGCCGAGATGCGGAAGAAACCTTCGCCCTTGGAGCCGAAACCGCTCCCCGGAGTGATGACCACGTTCGCGTCGCGCAAAATCCTGTCGAACGCCTGCCAGCTTGTGACACCCTCCGGCGTCTGCACCCAGAGATAAGGCGCGTTGACGCCGCCGAAAGTATTCAGGCCCGCCGCTTGCGCGCCTTCCCGCAGCACTTTCGCGTTGCCCAGATAATGCTCGATCAGCGCCTTGACCTGCGCCTCGCCCTCGGGTGTGTAAAGCGCTTCGGCGGCGCGTTGGACGATGTAGCTCACCGCATTGAACTTGGTTGTCGAGCGCCGCAGCCACAGCGGATGGAGGCTCGTGAACCGGCCGTCGCTGGTGGAGGCCAGCAATGTTTTCGGCACCACGGTGAAGGCGCAGCGCGTGCCGGTGAACCCGCCGTTCTTCGAAAAGCTTCGGAATTCAATCGCGCACTCGCGCGCGCCTGGGATTTCGTAGATCGAATGCGGAATTTGCGGGTCGGAGATGTACGCCTCGTAAGCGGCGTCGTAGAGGAGGATCGTTTTGTTCTTCAACGCGTAATCGATCCAGGCGGCGAGTTGTTCGCGCCTGGCCGTCGCCCCGGTTGGATTGTTTGGATAACACAGGTAAACGAGGTCCACTTTGTCCTTCGGAATCTCCGGCACGAAATCGTTGGCCGGGGTGCACGGCAAATAAACCAGTTCCTTGTAAGACCCCGATTCGTCCGCCGGACCCGTGTGGCCGGCCATGACGTTGGTATCCACATAGACCGGATAGACCGGGTCCAGCAGGGCGATTTTGTTTTGGTGGCCGAGAATGTCGAGAATGTTTGCGCAATCGCATTTCGAGCCGTCGGAGACAAAAATTTCGTCGTCGGCAATGTCCAATCCGCGGTCGCGATAATCGTTCTGGGCAATCGCGCGCCGCAAAAACTCATAGCCTTGTTCGGGGCCGTAACCGTGGAACGTTTCTCGTTTGCTCATTTCGTCCACGGCCTTGTGTAGGGCGGTGATGACCGCCGGCGGCAACGGTTCGGTCACATCCCCGATGCCGCAGCGAATCAGGCGTTTGGCGGCCACGGGGTTTTGGTCGCAAAAAACTTTTACGCGACGAGCAATCTCGGGAAACAGGTAACCCGATTTCAGTTTCAGATAATGATCGTTCAGGTAAGCCATTTCAATTGTCAGTGGTATGTCGTCAGTTGTCCGTCCGTTAGGGACATACAATCCAAGGCACGGACGGTAACGGAGGCGAAGGAGTGATGCAAGCAACGCGTGTTGGAAGCAGTGTCCTAATCTCAAACTTTGAATCGTAGCGTCGGTCTATGACCGCCGAAACGTCGCTCACCCAGCGCCGATACAGCCAAATCAGGACACCGCCGTGCAGCCGGCAGCTTCAAACGGCCGCTGGCGGAGGGAACGGGTGTCCGCGCAATCCTACAATTTCTTTGGCGCAAAGCCCGGAGGCAAATTGGAAGTCGACGGCGCGGGCGCTGCAGCCGTTTCGGTGGCCGTCGGGACGATGCCTTCCTCCTCAAGTTGGGCCAACCGTTTGCGCGCCTTTTCCGCGGCGGCGGTCCTGCCATAGTCGGTGACGATGCGTTGGAGCAGGGCGATGGCTTTGTCCGGTTGATTCAGTTTGCCGGTGTAAAGATTGCAGAGATGAATGGCCGCCCAGCCCCAGCGTTCGGGCGGCAGTTTCTGTTTCAGGACTTCCTCATATTCCAGGGCGGCGGCGAGAAAATTCTGGAGGTCTTTTTCGTAAATCTCGGCGATGCGCAAGGCGACATGTTGTTCGCGCGGGTTTTGTTTCAGATAATCGCGCATGAGCTGAATGGCTTCGAGGAAATTGCCGTTGGCCCATTCCTCCTCGGCCTTTTCGTAGTCGGGACTGGTGATGCCTTCGCCTTCGTCGTAAACGTCATGGGCCACCATCAGCCCCAGACCGACCAGCGAGAGCACCATTCCCGCGCCCCAGCCGCCGAGGTGATAATCAGTTTTGGCAGGCGCTGCCATTCTCTGGTAATCCGGCACCTTGACTTTGATCAGGTCAGTGTCGGTTTTTGTTTCGCCTTCCTTCATCAACCGCGCGTAATTGCTCTGGAAACGCCAGATGAACAGACAGGCGCTCAGCGCCAGAAAAACGTACAACGCGATTTTCGTCCTTTTGTTCATCAATTACGGCTCGCCTAATATACCGCAGGCCATGAATCACTGAAAATTGTTTTTCACCTGAGCCGACACGCTTCGCTTCGGGAAATTCTTTGGATCCTCGGGCAAAGTCAGGCGAGAAAGATCATCGCAACGATGCCGGGCCGGCTGCGGAGCTTCAGGAACACGCGGCTAAGATAGTGGGGCGTCCCGGCCACGACAAGCTGATTATCATAGGTCGATCCAGTTTCGCGCCGCGTCCGCTGCCAGATGCGCCAGCCAAAACCCGGGGTCGCGCATGGCGAGTTCCGGTGTCGTCAGATGCGGTGACACGCCGAACACCCCGGTGAAATAACGGGTTTGCCCCTCCAGCTCATCGCTGCGGAAGGTGCCCGCCAGACCAAGGCAAGGCACGTTGGCTTCCTGGCAGAATCTGGCGATCTCGCCGACGCCTTTGCCCATCAGAGTTGACGCGTCAATCGCGCCTTCGCCGGTGATGACCAATTGAGCCGCCCGAATGCGTTCCTGCAATCGGGCGTGGCGCGCGAAGAGGTTAAAGCCGGAATCCAACCGCGCGTTAAAGAAACAACGCAAACCAAAACCGAGTCCACCGGCCGCTCCGGTGCCGGGTTCCGCCGCTGCGTCCAAACGCAGGTCCCGCTCGACCACTTCGGCCAGTTGGCGGAGACATTTTTCCGCGTGTTCAAAATCCTCGGGCCGGAGTCCCTTCTGTGGCCCGTAAACACGGGTGGCGCCGGTCGCGCCGAGGAGAGGATTCCGAACATCGACGGCGACGACCAGTTCGGGCAGTTCTCCTGCCGGCGGTGGCGGACAAATTCGCTGCAACGAAATCAGTCGGCGCCACTGCTCGATGGGTCGGTCGTGTTTATCCAGAAAAATCCAGCCGAATGAACGCGCGACGCCAAAGCCGCCGTCGTTCGTGGCGCTGCCGCCGATGCCCATCAGGCACTGCCGCGCGCCCAGATGGGCGGCCGCCAGCAGCGGGGCTCCCAAACCGTAGGTGTCCAGATCGAACGGGTGAAATTTGTTGGGAGGCAGAAGTGCCAGTCCGATGATTTTGGCCGATTCGATGATGCCGGTCCTGGTTTTCGGGTCCCACCACCATTTCGCTTCCCGCGGGCTGTGCGCGGGGTCCAAAGTCGCAACGGTTCGTTCTTCCACCTTTAACAGCCGGCCCAGAACTTCGCCAAAGCCATCGCCGCCATCGCTCATGGGCAACAGTTCCAGTTTGTCTTGAGGGCGCGCCTCATGCCATCCCCTGGCAATCAATTCGGCGGCGGCCTGAGCGGTCAGCGTTCCCTTGAATTTGTCGGGGACGATTAAGACGTTCAGCGGCATGACGGATTTAACAATCGGTCATTCGTAATCCGCAATCGGAAACTGGTTGCGCTCAGCCACCGGGACAACGAGTTGGACAGATTTTCCGTCTTCTGACGCCGGCGGCTGCGGTTCGTTGGACCGGCCATCGGAAATCGGTTCAGGAAAGTATTGCCAAACGACCGGGCTATGGCACTTTATGGGCGGAATTTTGAAAACTATGAACAAACCGAAAATCATTGCCTACCTGAAACCGTCGTGCGGCTGGAGCAACGGCGTGCGCGCCGTCCTCAAGAAATACGATCTGCCGTACGAAGACCGCGACATCATCAACGACCCGGCCCAGCGCCAGGAGATGATCGAGAAAAGCGGTCAAATGCTCAGCCCTTGTGTGGAGATCGGCGGCCGCATGCTGGCGGACATCAGCGGCGAGGAAGTTGAGGCGTATTTGCTGGCGAACAAACTGGTGGCGCCGAATGAGCGAGCGCCCGACGCGCCGACCAACCAGCCCTGCGCGGATGAAATGCCGCGAGGCACGGGCATTCAGTTCGTCCAGAAATAGTATTATTCAGGACGAGTGCTGCGGTCCTGCATCCAGAACACGTCCACATTATTGGCGCCGAATTTGGTTCGGTTACTGATGAGGTCCAAATCGCGCTTCTGCAAGCGCGGACAGGTGCGCGCATCGAGCCACTTTTTGATTTCGGAATGGCCGTCGGCAAAGGAAAAGCCGCCCGCCCGATTGTGATAGCTCGCCGGAAAGTCCACGATTTGCCACTGGGCGGGCTGATTCGGATAGCCGCCCATGTCGATAACGAAATAACCGTCATTGATGCTGTCTTCTCTTTCATCCAAAAAGACCGCTGTGCGCGACGGCCCAGGATCGAGCAGGTCCGACGTTTTTCGATACGTCTTCCAGCCTTCATAGAGCGGGTGGCCGCCCACCCAACAACTCATGGACATGCTCCTGATGCGGGGCACGGTTTTGCCCTGATTATTGACTCCGATGCTCCGGTCGGCCGGACATTTCCAAATCCCCAGAGAGTTGCCACAAAACGGCCAGAGCACGCTGGCCTTATTGTATTTGTCGGCGTTCCAGTTGTTCTCATTGCGGGGATCGTCCAGCGTCATGCTGTTGCCGCTGGTCCAATCAGGCAGGTCCGCAGCAGCGCCTGGCGGTCTCCATCGCGAGGCTGCCACCAACTCGTCGCGATTATCGTCAGCGTAAAGTTTCCAGGCCAGGAGCAATTGTCGATGATTGTTCATGCACATGATCCCTTGTGCCTTGGTCTTGGCTTCGACCAAAGCGGGCAGGAGCAACGCTGCCAGGATGGCGATGATCGCGATGACGACCAGGAGTTCGATCAACGTGAAGCCAAGCCATCGCACCAGGTTTTTCCCTGACCAGGGCGCCGGGCTTGCGATTGTTGTCCTCACTTTCATCTTTGGTCGCCTCGAACTTTGTTCGCACGGGCGGCTGAATCATTGCGCCCGGACACGATAGAATCTTGTTGCCGCTGCGTTGGTCGGAGTGCTGAAGGCTTTGATGGTCCCGTCTCCCGAGACCCCGGTCCCAGTCTGAAGCTGCCAAGTATCGGTGATCACGTCCTGGTAGTCGATGTAGTAGCTGTGGCCGGCAACCGTGGCGAAGGAGAATGTGATGTTGCCGCCGGTCAGTTGTGGGTTAACGATTCGCAGGTTGGTTATCGGCGCCGTGCGAGCCCTATACGCTTTCACTGAAGTTGAATTGGTTGGGTTATTGATCAGGGCGGCCACGCCGGTGAGACGGTCTATTGAGTACCATTCGATATCGCAGGGGCCGGAGTTCTGAAAGAAAACCAGCCGGAATGGATAGAGGCCATTGGTTTGGACCATAAAATCAAACTCCGTAGTCGCGGTGGGGCTTTCGCCACCCGGTTCAAAATCGCCCAATACCAAAGTCGCGCCGGCGCGCGTAAAATCCGGTCCGGCGACGAGTTTAAAACCGTCGTCCCGGCGCACGCCAAAGCGATGCAATCCGGCGGACAGCTCGAGGTTGGCCGTCACCACCATAGCGATGTGGTTCGGCGTACCGGGATCGATGTAAGGGAATGGCTGGTCGCCGGGAAACGACCCGCGGTCCGTGCCGTCGTTGCTGTAATTGATGACATTGGTTTCGGAGTAGGTGCCGTCCCCGTTCGGACCGGCAGCATCGTTAACGTAGGGCAGGCCGGTGTCCGCGTCTTTCAGCAGGTTGCCAACCTGGTCCTCTGCCCGGGTCGCGTTGTTTGGGAAAAGGAGGTCCTGACCTCCGTTGTGCCAGTGGATTTGGACATTGAATCCATTGGTCAGGCCGGAACCCGGTGCCGTGGCCCAGGCCGCTGCCAGCACCGGCAGGTTGGCCACCGTAAAGGTCCATTGATTGGTGAAGGTTCGCGCCGCGTTATTATCACTGAAGAACAGCCGGTTCGTGTGCGTTGAGTTGAGGGTCAACGCGCTTGGCGGTTGATAAGTAATCGACGCCCCGGTAGCGGTGCTGGTGATAGTCGCCGCGCTGGTCACGTCGGTCCCGTCGAACTGGAAGCTAATGCTCGCGGGCGCTACGAATGAGTCACGGTTCACTATCGCGATCTGGATGGGCGCGTCCGGCAGCAGGTTGGTTGAGTTCGGCCCCGGTGATGCGAAGCCAACCACCGGCGGGTTTGTTCCGTTACCGACCCCCACGAGGACCAGATAATTCAATTGCAGGTTTACGCTCGCTTCGGGCGCGGTCAATCGCAGCGTCTGGACGCCGGCCAAAGTGGCGGTGAGCGGATTGCCAAAGGCGTCAATGAGCCGCGCGTAAGTGTGGGCCACGCCACTGTTGGTGGCCGGGAAGGTGCCAAGGAAGCTCGTGGCTTGATTCGGTTTGGTGCGGTCTCCCGTGACCAGGTCCAGCCGGACTTGTTGTGCGACCTGGCTGGCATAACGCAAATACACACTGTAGTTGGCTGCGGACGGCAGAAACGGGAAGGTGTGCGTGTAGTTCAGCCATTCACCTTGCTCTACGGAGCTGACCTCAAAATCGGTGGCGTTGCGCACGGTGTCCGTTGATAGCAGGGTGTCCACTGCGTCCGAGGTGCGATAATCGCCCAGGGTTGACGGGGTGACGTCGTGGAAATCCACCTCCGGCATGCCGGTGAACCCCGCGTAAATGCCGGGCGCGGGATTGTCCGTGAACTGGCCGCTGCCATAGTTGTAATCCTCCGCTTCAATGATCAACGCACTGGGCTCGGTGAAGGTGTCGAACTGGAGAGGGAAAGTCGCTGACTGGCCTCCGGAATCGGTCACCGTGATTCGCCCTGTGTAAATTGTGTTGTCCGCAAGACCCTTATAGGTCACGGTGAGATTGGTATTGGGCCCGGTGATGTTCAGGCTGCCGCTGACGTTGGTTCCATTAAGGACCAACACGACGCCTGCGGTTGGAATCGTGCTGCTGCCAAATGAACTCGCGGTGAACGAAACGCCGTTTGCGGCGGGAAAGAAGAGGTTCCCCGGTGGCGGCGGAAGCGGAGAAACATTAGAGATTTCCGGCGGAAGCCCTCCGGCGCCGGGCGGAAATACGGCCTCGAACTTATACGCTAAAAAGTCCACATCGGCACAACCCATTTGCGCGGTTTGTGACATGCCCATTTCGATATGGTTCGGCCCGCCGCCGCCGCTTTCCCCGCCAGAGCTGGCCGCAGTCACATGGAAAATTTGCGCAGACGCCGAACCGTTGGTGTAAACCAACAGCACGTGGGTTCCAAGGCCTGAGTTGTCCTTCTGCGCCACGATCCAGAACTCATTCCATTCGGTCGGGTCAAGGGGCAGGAATTGCGCCGGCGCTTCATTGAAATCAATGGTGTTGACGGGCGTAGTTCCATTGAGACCGTTGACCTGCAGGCCCTGGAAGTTGGCCCTGGGAGTCGCGTTGAGGCCGCCGAGCGTGTCGTTGCTCGTCACCAAAGAGAAGCCGCGCTTTCCGACTGCCGCTTGACGGGGGTTGAAAAGTCCATTGGCGTTATCGGCAATCAAATAACCATCCCCGCCAGCGGGATAAGGCTGGGGACCACTCCCGCTCTCGCCGTTGGGATAGAGATTATCCAGCGCATTCGTAGTTTTGGACGGGGTGGGAATTCGGGCGCGAAAAGTAATGGTGAACCCGTCATCCAGAAAAGTGTCCGTGGGGCCTTCCGCCGTCATGTCGTGGACGAACTGTAGCTTGCGATTGCTCGGGGCCGCAAAACCGTACTGACTCGGGTTTCCCGTGTCCTGTATGCGCAGATACGTCACGCTGCTCCCGGGAGACGCCGGGTCGCCTTCTGTGAAAGCTGACGCGCCACCGGGTTTGTTGGTCGTCACGTCAATGACAGGTCCAACACGGGAGCCATCCCATTCGCTCGAACCAGTTAAAGGTGTAAGTCCAGCCGCCCGGGGGATCGGGGTACGCAAGACCAGCTTTGATGCCCTGGCTGGCGAACGGGAGGCAAAAGAGAATCAAGCAGTTGGAGAATAATTTTCCCATAAACTTTGAGTGGTTGCCAGGCGGTTCACCATACTTATAAGGCGCGCTTGATGGAAAACAAGTCCCTCTGGGCATGTTTCTTCGGACAGAGACCCTCTCCCCCATTGGGGGAGAAGGACGGGGTGGGGGGGCAGGTTCATGAAGGGGCGCTGAAGCCCTCACCTCCTGACCGTCATTTCAAGTCGGTTCGGCCGTCTGCTTCAGAATCGATTTGGCTCACCGCCAACCCCGCGCTGTACCGGACTTCGGCGTCCGGATCGTAACGTGCCCGTTCAAGGGCGGCGCGGGCCGTCTTCGCGTGCGGGGCGATTGAAGCGAGGGCGAGGGCGGCCGACGCCCGCACAAAGCGATGCTCGTCCAGCAGGGTTTTCTCGAGCGCCGGAACCACGCTCGCCTGATTTTGTCCGACCGCTCCCAGGGCCAGGGCGGCCCGCTCGCGCACTTGCCAGCCAGGGTCTTTCAGCATCGCAATCAACGCGGGAACGGCAGTCGCCGCTTGCGTTCCGAATTTTTTCAGCGCGATGGCGGCATACATGCGGACTCCTTCAGTCGGATCGTCGAGTCGGCCAGCCAGCGCCGGCACGGCCAGCTCCGGCTTTGCTCCGATTTTTCCCAGAGCAAAGGCGGCGTTGAGTCGCAGGGTGGCGTTCGCGTCGCTCAATGCTTCCACCAGCGCAGGCGTGGCCTTTCCGGCAACGGGCCCGAAGTCACCCAACACCTGAGCCGCGGCAATGCGCAGCCGTGGGATTTGCGAACCACGCCGGGTGATCGCGGCATAGTAAGCGGCCAGCTTTGGTCTCAGGAATCGAGGGGAATGGCTGAGGACCGCTGCGCACGCGTTGAGCCAACCCGACGGCTTTCTTTCCAAAGCCCGGGTCAGCGGAGAAATGGCCCCCGGTCCAATCTCCTGAAGCGCTCTCGCCGCCGCGTATGAGTTGTCTCCCAACTCTTCGATCCACGCGCTGACGGGTTTGCCCTGGTAAAGCGGCTCGCGTAAGCGCAAGACCAACACGCCGGCCAGCGCGACAGCAAGTGACGTCCAGCCGGCCAGTTTGATCAGGCGCTGCTGGCCGTTCATCTCTTTGTGCTGGCTGTTCACCGTTTTCATTTGACCAAAAACCTCTGAGAAAAGTTTGGACGATGCGGCTCTGTGCCCGTACAGTTCCACCATTCCTCTTATGAAGACAAAGATTTTTTTTCCGATATTTTGTGTGGCCGTGTCGTCGCTGGCTGTCGAGCCGCCTCATCCAGGATTCCGCGCGGTTGATATCGATACGAAAATTGAAATCGGTTACGGCGTGACCGTCGCCGACGTGGACGGGGACGGCAAACCGGACATCCTGCTCGCCGACAAAAAGCAATTCGTCTGGTACAAAAACCCAACGTGGGAAAAGTTCGTCCTCGCCGAGAATCTTACCAAAGAGGACAACGTTTGCATCGCTGCCGCGGACATTGACGGGGACGGCAAATGCGAAATCGCCGTGGGTGCCGCCTGGAATCCCGGCGACACGGTGAACAGCGGCGCCGTGTTTTATTTGGTCCCGCCGAAAGATCGGACGCAAAAATGGGAGGCCGTGGCGTTGCATCACGAGCCGACGGTGCACCGGATGCGCTGGGTGAAGAACTGGCAAAACGAATATGAACTCGTCGTGGCGCCTCTGCACGGTCGCGGCAACAAAAACGGGCAGGGTGATGGCGCCAAAATTCTCGCCTACAAAAAGCCCGCCGATCCGAAGCAGGATTGGACGACCCGCCCGCTGAACGACGCATTACACATGACGCACAATCTCGATCCCGTGCAATGGGACGACGACGCGGCGCAGGAATTGTTGATTGCGTCGCGTGAAGGCGTCTTTGTGCTGAACTGGGACCCGGACGCGAGCGCGCTCAAGCTGGCACAGCTCTCCGGCACCGAGAGCGGCGGCGCAGGCGAAGTCCGACTCGGCAAATTGCCGGGCGGAAAAAGATTTTTTGCCACGGTCGAGCCGATGCACGGCACGAACCTCGTCGTTTACACCGAGCCGGAACATT
>QHOP01000009.1 GCA_003219345.1 Verrucomicrobiota bacterium | reverse complement strand
CCGACTCGCCCGCCATGCGCGACCCGAACCCGGCGGTCATCCTCATCCCCGGCCTCGGCATGATTGCGTTCGGCAAGGACAAGAGCGAATCGCGCGTGATCGCCGAGTTCTACAACTGCGCCGTCGAAGTCATGCGCGGCGCGGAAGCCATCGACAAGTATGTCGCCCTGCCGCAACAGGAAGCTTTCGACATTGAGTATTGGCTGCTCGAAGAAGCGAAGCTGCGCCGGATGCCGCCGGAAAAAGAGCTGGCGCGGCAGGTGCACGTCGTCATCGGCGCTGGCTCCGGCATCGGCAAGGAAGTCGCCCATCGGCTCGTCAAAGAAGGGGCGCACATTGTTTGCGTCGATTTGAAAACGGAGACTGCGCAAGCGACGGCGAAGGAAATCACCGACAAAAACGGCCTCGGCATCGGCGTGGCCGGCAGCGGTGTCTCAAATTGCGGTCCAGCCATCGGCCTCGCGTGCGACATCACCACACCACAGGCCACATCCCCGACGACAAATGGGACCTCACCTTCCGCATTAACGTCACCGGCAGTTACATCGTTGCTGACGAAGCCGCGAAGATCTGGAAGGAACAAGGCCTGCCCGGCAGTCTGGTGCTCACCACCAGCGCCAATGCCGTCGTAGCCAAGAAAGGTTCGGCGGCCTACGACACCAGCAAAGCCGCGGCGAACCATCTCGTGCGCGAACTCGCCATCGAACTGGCGCCGCTGGTCCGCGTGAACGGCGTGGCGCCGGCAACGGTCATTCAAGGCAGCTCGATGTTCCCGCGCGAACGCGTCATCGCCGCGCTGGCGAAATACAATATTGCCTACAGCGAAAGCGAACCCGACGACGCGTTGCGCGACAAACTGGCCAGGTTCTACTCCGACCGCACGCTCACCAAGTCGCCCATCACACCCGCCGACCAGGCCGAGGCGTTCTTCCTCCTCGTGAGCAATCGTCTGAGCAGGACCACCGGCCAGATCATCAGCGTGGACGGCGGCTTGCACGAGGCGTTCCTGAGGTGATCTGTAGCCGCTGACGTAAGGAGGCGGACGGTAAGGAGGACGATTTGGATTTGGTGAATGGTTTCTGCCTCCTTACGTTGGCGGCTACGCTACTACGAACGCAACGGCGGTTTTCTGACAGGCGGCGATTCGGCCTCGCGTTCGCGGACGTATAGTTTCCAGAAAAGTCCCCAGAAACCATCCTCCAGCGGATGTAGTTCCGGATAGCCCGGCACGACTGCGCCGTGAAACAGCCAGTCGCGCGCCGATCCGACCAACTCCGCACGCACGGGGTTTTCGATGATATAGAAACAGACTTTCGCGAACGCGTTTCGTTTCCGCTCTTCCTCGCGCAATACATGGTCGTGCGCCTGATGCTGCCACTTCCTGCCATTGCCAAGCGCGGGCTCGAGTCGCGTGCGAAGAAACTTCATCGCGTTGAGCTGGTCGCTCTCCCTGCGCATCCCCATCCACATCAGATGAAGATGGTCGGGCATGAGGCAATAAACAGGACAAAACAGCGACTCCCGCGCGGCAGCGTGCAGGATCAATTCACGAAAGCGCGCGTGAAACGAGTCCCCGAGCCAGCCTCGTTCGCGATTCTCCAATGTTACTGTCCAGAAAACGACAGCGTGTCCTCGGTAATGGTGACGTTCCAATCGCGGAAGTTTCCTCTTCGGCGTGAGAGGCATGAACGAAGTTTGGACGAGTCGAGGCCGCGATGCAAGGCAGTGCCGCTGTAGCCGCCGACGTAAGGAGGCGGACGGTAAGCAGGGGGACGATTTGCGTTTGGTGAATGGTTTCCGCCTCCTTACGTCGGCGGCTACGCCGGCTACGGGCCGACGGGCGACGCATTGATTTGAACCCGGTTGCGGTCGCCGATGGTCGCCTGACCCTGAATCAGCGAGTTGGGGAGCTGCGATCGAATTTGCAGTGGCGGACTTTGTTGCGGAACCAAGGTGGGTTTGTCCGCGGCTAACCTGGCGCCCAGGAGAATCGCGCTTGTCTGATTCGTGTTCGTCAAAAAATTTCCCTGGAACACCACCAACTGGTTCAACGTGCGATTCGTCCCGGCAACGTGGAAGAAAACATTCTGCCGCCCCGCCGTTTCGCCGTAGGCCGTTTCGGAAACGCTTTCGACACGCCGCGCTTCCGGTTCGACTTTTTTCTTCAGATCCGCCTGCGCTGTCTGAGCGGCGACGACGCGTTTGGCGAATTCCTCGTTCTCCGGTCCTTCAATCGCGCCGTCGTAAATCGAACCGTCCGCGTCCACGACGCGAAGCTGCTTTCCGCTCTGCTCCACCTCGAACGATCTGAGCACGTTCGGCATCGGCGGCGAGTTGAAGTTGACGCGATATCTCCGCACTTGCGCGTATTGCTGTCCCGTCTCATTCAACGCGACCTGGTTCGTTGCCGCGGCCACGCCAAACCCACCTCCGCCGACGCCGGCGTTCCGTCCAACATTTGCGGCTTCCAAGGTGACTTGCGCATTGGCAACCGTCGGAGCTTGAGCCTGGGCAGCGGCTGCTTGTTTGTCTGCCGGCACGACTGCGCCTGTTTCGGCACGCCGCGGCGCCAGACCATTACGCTCCATCAGAAGTCTGTTGCGACCATTTACGGGACCCGCTCCGCGATCGCGGCTATCGGGTCGGCCCTCTGACGGTGCTGCTTCCTTCGCTCTTTCGGCGTAGGACAATTCCAACGATCTGCTCGTTTCGGGGCTTTTTCGGGTCTCATCCTTGGCTGGTTGGTCAGCTTTCTTCAGTCGCGCGTCCTTAGGTTCCGATTGGACCAGAACTTCCTGTTCCGCCGGCTTGTTCTCCGCGAGCGCCGGCACAGCCTGCGCCGCAGACGACTCGACAGCCTTGACTGATACCTCGCCGAGGCGGTTCACCGGCGCTTCAACCGCACGGCTGCTGCTGCTCGGCGCAACTTTTGCCGATGCGTCGCGGCGCTCGGAATCGGCGAGCCAAGCCTTCTCCTGCTTCGGCGCAAGGGCAACCTGCTGGGCTTTGGACTTTGATCTGGCGAGTCCGGGCAGGAGGATTCCCACGACAGCGACCAGCGCGACGCAAAGCGAACCCACGAGCGCGAAACGCGGCCAGAACATTTTCAACCAGCCGCCAGCGTAGCCGCCGACGTAAGGAGGCGGATGATTTGCTTCGCCGAGAGTTGCCTGCCTCCCTACGTCGGCGGCTACACCGGACTTTTTTGGAAACGTCCGCGCCACCTCGTCCTGGAGCATCTTGCGCGTGGCCGGGTGCAACTCAAATGGCGCCTCCGCTTCCTCACGCCGCTTCTGCGCCCAGGTCTTCAGTTGGTCTTCGACGTTTCTGTTGGGTTCGTCTGGCATCTCGTTCAAATCGTTAGACGGAAGACGGCGTAATATTCTCTCTCGAAAACACGTTGCGCGCAATTTCTTCGAAGTGATCCAGGCATTTGCTCAGGCGCGAACTGACGGTCTTCACGTTCAACTGCAAGGTGTTGCTGATTTCCTCGTAACTCAAATCACCGAAATAACGAAGCTCGATGATTTCGCGACACGGCTCGCCAAGCTGATCGAGCGCCTCGCGCAGCAACGCGATGCGCTCGGCGTTGATCGCCGTTGCATCGGGCGCGGGCGTATCGCTTGGCGGGTCGATGGTCAAACCGTCCTCGCGGTTCTCCGCTTGCAATGAGATTGGCACCTGTCCGCCGCCCCGTTTGGCAGCGCGCTGGCGCTCGCGGTAGTCGCGCGCCTTGTTCGCCGCGATGCGAAAGAGCCAGGTTTGTAATTGGCTTCTGCCGTTGAACGACTCAAGACTTTTGATCACGGACAAAAATGTTTCCTGGCAGATTTCCTCGACGTCCTCGCGGTTGAATTGAGGCGCGAGTTGAAACACGAAGCGGCCCGCCGCCGCGTAATGCTGGTCAAACAGTTCGTCCCAGGCCTGCGCCTCGCCCTGGCGGCACCGGGCGATCAAGTCGGCTTCGGCATTGGGGTTCATCGGGCAATCAGTGTAACGGAACAGGGCAGCCTTGGCGAGCATTTGCTTGAACTCGCCTTCCGTCATGAAGGTGGGGCGAGACTCCGTCCAGCCCGGATCTCCAATGGATCGAAATCAGGGCTCGACGGAGTCTCGCCCCACCGAATTCATGGGTAGGCAAACGATTTCGACAGATAATGCGCTTACAACCTTTTGTTGCATATGCAACAAAAGGTTGTAAACCCAATCCCGCCGGTTAGCCACATTTGAGGGAAGGGGTGAGGGCGGTTCATGAAGAGAGGGGAAACAGGCCGAACTTCAACCCTCGCTTCAGGACTTTCCCGTCCGGCTTCGCGAGTCCGCCGACAGAGCCGGAGGTTCATCGGGACATAATACGAGCCGCCAGGAGTATTCGCTTCGCCACGCCGTCTAACGCGGCATGTGCCTTATCCTCTGGTTTCGTCCACCGCGAAAATTTTCACGCGTTTTGCGTGAAGTTCACGCCGGTTCCCGTAATTCGCCAGCACAAATCTTTGACAACTCATTTACCCGCGCCTCACACAGGCGGGCGCGGGTTATGCTAAATCCATTCTCATGAACTTCGCTTCATTCGTCCCCGTTAAATCTGAAAACAATCTGGAGGTCGTTATGCGCTCGCTCATCAAACTCTGTCTTTTAATGTTTCTGCCCGCCACCTTGTCAGCCAACGAACCGTCTCCGCCATCCACCAACGCGCCGGTCGCAGCGATCGAGGCAGACCTTCTGCTCCGCGAAATCCGCTACGACGGCAAACTCACCGACAACGAAGCGAAGACGCTGTTTGAAGGAGACGTTGCCGTGATGCCGGCGAAACTCCCGCCCGGTTTGCGAATCGTGCGCGAAGGCAGGCAGTATCGGCTCGTCGCGGCGCGCGCGGGCAGATACAAATTCAAGCTGGAGGTCGTCGCGAAAATCATCCGCGCCGAACCGTGGAACCAGATTTCGTTCACCGGGCCAGAAGCTGGTATTGCATCGGTCGCCGCCGAAGCGGGCGGCACGGGAGTCGAGCTGCAGTTGCTCAGCGGCACGCCGCTGGAGCCGGAGAAAAGTGACACGGCCCGCGTGCGCGGCGTGTTGGGCGCGGACCGGAATGTCGCGCTGCGTTGGCAGAGCAAGGCGACCGAGGCCGCCCGCCGGGCGCTGATTACCTGCGACACCACCGCGACGGCCCAGATCACACCCACGGTCATCAAATTCGCCACGCAACTTCGCTACGACATCGTCCAGGGGAATCTCTCCAAATTTTCCGTGGTGTTGCCGGCCAACCACGCGCTGACGCGAGTCGAAGGCGAACAAATCCGAGATTGGCAGATCAGCGTAGCGCAGGCTTCCAGTCTGCCGTCAGCAAAACCCACCCCTGACCCCTCCCGGGAGGGGAGCGGCATCACGGTAGCCGCTGACCAGCTCCCCTCCCCCGGAGGGGCCGGGGGTGTGTCGGAGGTTCAAATCCTCACCGTCGAATTGATCAAACCGGTCGAGAAGAGCTACCACTTGACACTTTATTCCGAGCAAACGGTCGAAAGTCTTCCGTTCCACGATCAACTCGCCTTGCCCCAACCACAGGGCGCTGATCGGGAAACCGGTTCGCTCACCGTTTCCGCCGAAGACACGTTCGTCGAAACGGAATCCACCACCGGTTTGCGCCAAATTAATGCGCCCGCCGGCGCGCTGGCGGCCTATCGTTTCTATGGCCGTCCGCTCGCGCTCGGCGTGAAGCTCCGTCGCATCGAGCCGGTCATCAACGTCGCCGCGCGCGTCACCGCCCGGCTCGAAGAAGCGCGGTTACTCGTCACTCACGCGCTCACTCTGAACGTAGAAAAGGCAGGCATCTATTCCGTCGAACTTTCTCCGCTGGAGAATTTCACCGTCACAGACGTGCGCGGCGACGGGGTTGAAGATTGGAAAGCGCGCGACGGCAAACTGCTCGTCAACTTCGCCAGTCGCGTCCTCGGCGAGCGAAAGCTGGACCTGCAACTGGAGCAGGCGCTGAAGACCTTTCCGAATCAGATCGCCGTCAGCCCGTTGCGGATCGCCGGCGCTGCAAAGCAGACCGCGCAGGTCGGCGCGGCTTCAGCCCCGGGCATCAGCCTCAAGACTTCCGAACTGAATGGGCTGCGCGAAATCCCGATCAACCACCTCGCCCACCGCGCCGACGAACTGCTCGCCTACGTCGCGGACCAGGCCGATTGGACGCTCACGCTCTCCGCTGAAAAACTTCAGCCGCGCGTCATTGCCGAAATTTTCAACCTGGTCACTGTCGGCGACGGCCTGCTCGGGGGCAGCGCGACCATCCGTTACGCGATCATCAACCAGGGCCTCCAGGAATTCCGGCTCCGGCTGCCGGCAAGTTGGAAGAACGTTGACTTCACCGGCCCGAACATCCGCCGAAAGGAGCAGGTGGCACCTGCACCCAATGCGGCTGGCGCCGCGGGGGACACCAACACTGTCGTCTGGAGCGTCGCGCTGCAGGACAAGGCCTGGGGTGGCTACACGCTGGTCGTCACCTACGACGAGCAATTCGATCCGCATAAGGCCACGCTCGAGCTGGGCGGTATCCACGCGCTGGATGTCGAACGCGAGACCGGCAGCGTCGCCGTCACCAGCGCTGCCAGCCTCCAACTCCGCGAGGCCAAGGCCACCGAACCGCTCCGCCGCATCGACGAGGCCGAATTGGCCCAGGCCGACCGCGCGTTGGTCACCCGCTCCGTGCTGCTCGCCTATCACTACGGCACCGGCGACTTCTATAACCTCGCGGTGGATGTCACGCGTTTCCCGGAGGGAAAAATCCTGGAAGCCGTCGCCGACCGCACGCAACTCACGACTGTGATAACCGACGCCGGCGAAATGCTCACCCAGGCCACGTTCATGGTGAAGAACAACGACAAGCAATTCCAAAGCTTCACGCTGCCGAAGGCCGCGAAGTTCTGGTCCGCTTACGTCAACGGGCAACCGGTGAAGGCCGAGGCTGACGGCGAGAAACTGCTGGTGCCCTTGCCACGCCAGGCCAATCGCGACCAGACGTTCGCGGTTGAAATCGTATATGCGCAGAACATCGGTTCGCTGAAGCGCTGGTCGCCGCGCGAAATCGCGCTGGCCGCCCCGCAAACGGACATTCAGACCACCTTCGCCGAGTGGGAACTCTACGTGCCCGCGACGCATCAGCTCATGAGCTTCGACGGAAACATGAGCGTCGCGCGTGGCACAACTTACGGCCTGCGCGACGCCTGGACCGAGTTCACCACTGCGTATCGCGAGTTGTGGCGCAACACCAAAGGTTTGATGGCAGTGCTGATTCTGATCGGCGTCATTGCGGCGCTGCTCGTTTCGGCGATTCGACGCGGATGGCATGGCGCAGTGACGGCGCTGGTCGCGATCGCCATCTGCGCTGTGCTGGCCGGCATGCTGCTGCCCGCGTTGGGCAAAGCAAAAGCCAAGGCGCAACGCATCAGCGCCATCAACAATTTGAAGCAGATCGATCTCGCGGCTCGAATCTACTCGAATGACAACGGTGATCGGCTGCCGTCGAACTTTGACCAGATGCGCAACGAACTCGGCACGGACAAACTATTGATCGACCCCGCGAGTGGAGAACAGTTTGTTTGGGCCGGAGCCGGCAGGTCGGACAGCGACGCGAGCGTCATTATCGCCTACTCGCCGAAGGATGTTGACGGCCGCGCGGTGTTGTTTGGCGCGGTGACATCAAGTCTCGCACCGTCCGCCAAACCGCCAACCGAGGCGCCGACGCCAATGTTGGGCGCAGTTCCCGCCGGCCAGGGTGGTGGAGGGTTTGGCGGCGGCGTCCCCGCGTCGGGCATTCAGGCCCGACCTCCGATGTCTCAGGGCGTCCGCCCGATCCGGATCGATATTCCGCGCAGCGGCCAGAAGTTCACGTTCACCAAAGTGCTCAAACTCACGAAAGAGCCGCTTACGGTTGAGGCGCTGGCAGTGACCACCAAAGTTCTGAGCACCGTGAGAAGCACGCTTCAGGTGGCCGTGTTCCTGGTGGGACTTCTGCTGCTCTGGTGGCAGCTCCGGCGAACAGCGGCGCGCAGTCTGATGGTGACTCTCGCGCTCGCGATGATCCTCGGCAGCGTCGGTCATCTGCTGGTGACGACCCGCTTGCTCGGTACGGTGCTGGTGATCGGTGTCCCCATCATCCTCGCCGCGCTGACGGCGCTCTTCACGCGTCATCACTGGCTGCGCCGACAGGCGGAGTCCTCGGAAGTTTCGACCGGCGCCGCGCCGACTCCAGGAGGTTCACCTGGAATGGGTCCGGCCATCGCCGCCATCGCGCTCCTGTTCTCCGTCGCAACGGCAGACGCCAAGGAGTTGGGCCATCCGAAGCAGACACCCACCGACGGTAGCCCATCAGCAATCGACTCGGTTTCGATCCTCGCCGCGACGTACACGGGCACGGTTCACGAACGCGTGGCTCGCCTCGAGGCGACGATCCAGGTTTCCGCAGCGAGGGCCGATCAGACCATCCGACTGTTCGGCGAAGACGTCGCGGTGGAAGAGTTTGTCGCCACGCCCACCAACGCCAGGCTGCTTCGCCAGGGCAACTCGGTCAGCGTGCGGCTGTCGAAAAAGGGCGAGACAACGTTGCGCCTGAAGTTCCTCGTGAAACTCGGCGGCGACGTTACGAAACGTCAGCTCGCCTTTGCGATACCGCCTGCTCTTTCCAGCAGGCTGTCGCTGACCGTGGATGAGGCGGAAGCCGCCGTGGAGTTTCCGACCGCCGTTTCCTATCACAGCGCGTCTTCGCGACAGCAAACGCGCGTGGAAGCGGTCATGGGTGCGGGCGAACGCGTCGAGTTGCACTGGACACCGCGCGTGAAAC
>QHOP01000008.1 GCA_003219345.1 Verrucomicrobiota bacterium | reverse complement strand
TTAATCTTAATCAGAGCCGGGAGATTAAGATTAAGATTAAGATTTCAAGGCGAACGAAGAGCGCGGAGCACCAACACGGCTCTGTCTCGGCAGACAGCTCATTTTCATAAGATTCAACAGGATTATGAGTAAGAGCAAGATTACGATTAAGAGTGGGAGGAAACCAGTCCGGCTTAATTCAACGGCAGTGGGGTGCCTTCAGGCCGGGTGAGGGGATACATGCGTCACATGAGCAGGACGAGTTTAAGGCGGCGTACCTTGTTTGTCTGCAGCGCGCCCTGTTCACCACTGGTCCGACGCCGTTTTGTCCTGGGAGGGATGCAGGCCGAAGCGATTGAGTTTCTCGCGCATGGTCAGGCGGGAAACGCCGAGCCACCGGGCGGCTTTGGCTTGATTGCCATGGGCAAGGTTGATGGCCTGCCCGAAAAGCTCGCGCTCCAGCTGTTCGATGGCCCGGGTGTAAATGCGGCCATCTTTGCCGTTTTGGGCATTGGCGAGCAGGTCGGTAACGTAACCGGTCAAAGCTTGATCCGTGCCCGGCAGGGACTGAGCGGTTCGTGCCAGGACTTGTCGGACGTGGTCCGCGCCGAGTACGTAGCCGCGAGCCAACAGCAAGGTCTGTTGCACGACGTTTTCCAACTCGCGAACGTTGCCGGGCCAGGGCTGGCTTTGCAGCAGTTGCACGGCTTCGGCCTGAATCGAGGACTGCGGGATACCCAGTTCCACGCTGTAACGTTGGATGAAATATTTGACCAGGATCGGAATATCCTCCGGTCGCAGGCGTAAGGAGGGAACAGCTACAATCACAACGCTGAGGCGATAAAAGAGGTCCTCGCGGAAAAGTTTCTCTTTGATAGCCATCTCCAAATCGCGATGAGTGGCGGCGATAACGCGGACGTTGACGGATATTGTCTCTTTGCCGCCCAGCCGCTGGATGCATTTTTCCTGCAGAACGCGCAACAGCTTGGCTTGAGTGCTCAGGCTTAAATCGCCGATTTCATCCAGGAACAATGTGCCGCCGTTGGCCTGTTCAAAGCGGCCGATGCGCCGCATGTCCGCGCCGGTGAAAGCGCCGCGTTCGTGGCCGAACAATTCACTTTCGAGCAGGGTTTCCGGTATGGCGGCGCAGTTGACGGCGACGAACGGCGCGTTGGCCCGGTCGCTGTACTGATAGAGTGCTCGAGCCACGAGTTCCTTGCCGGTGCCGGTTTCACCACGAATGAGGACAGTGACCGGTTTGGCTGCGACGCGCCCGATTTCCTTGTAGAGTTCCTGCATCAGGCGGCTATTGCCAATGATGGCATCGTGCGGGGTGAGGGAATCGCCCATTTCGAGGGGTTCGGACATGAACCGGCTGCTGGCGCACGCTTTCGCGACCAACTCGATAAGTTCTTCCATCTCGAACGGTTTGAGCAGGTAATCATAGGCCCCCTGCTTGGTGGCTTCGATGGCAGTATCAGTCGTCCCGTGCGCGGTCATCAGAATGATGGGCAGGCGCGGCCTGGCCGCGTGCAGTCGGCGGACCAATTCCATCCCGTCCAGACCGGGCAGCCTGAGGTCTGTCACCACGACGTCAAAGACGTTTGCTTCACTGCGGCTTAGAGCGTCGTCGCCGCGGCCGACCACGGTGACATGGTAGCCTTCGTCGGCCAGGACACGGCGCAACGCGGACGCGGCGCTGGCGTCGTCTTCGATCAACAGCACGTTGGCTGGAGAACTCATTTCGGTTCGAGCTTAGGCAACACAATGCCAAAGGCTGTGCCCTGGTTCAACTGCGTCCGGAACCGGAGCACGCCGCCGTGTTTCTGCACGATGCGCGCTGCGATCGCCAAACCCAGTCCGGTGCCGCCCGCCTTGGTGCTGAAGAACGGGTCGAACAATCGCTTTTGGACTTCGGATGAGATGCCTTTGCCCGTGTCGTCCACTTCGAGAATGACAGCGGCCCGGGTTTGCCCGTTCAACCGCTCCATGCCGGTATGCGCGCGCAGCAGGATGGCGCCGCTGCGACCGATGCTTTCAGCCGCGTTTTGAATGAGATTGATCAGGACTTGCTTGAGCTGTTGCGAGTCGGCCTGGATCATTGCCTCCGTCATTGCGCCGAGCTTCAGGTGAATCGCGTTTTTTGCCAACTGGGGAGCCATTAGTTCAGCCACTTCGCGCAGCGGGAAGTCTGCCCGGACCGGCACCAAATGCGGTTCCGGCGGGCGGGCGAACTGAAGCACGTCTTTGACGATCCTTTCCAAGCGGTTGATTTCCTTGCCGATCACGACCGTGTCTTCGTACGCCGAGGATCCGTGTTCGAGCGATTTTTGCTGGGTGAAAAGCCGGGCCTTGATGGCGGTGAGCGGATTACGGATCTCGTGCGCGACGCCGGCGGCGAGCACGCCCAGCGAAGCCAGTTTCTCCTGACGCTGAATGATCGCGTGGCTTTCGACCAGCTTCATGCGCAACGGCATGATCATTTCCCGATAGACCACGACCGCGAGCGACGCCACGAGGACGAGCAGAAGAAAGAGAGCGCCGAAGATGAGCTCGCGCAGAATCGCGAGCGACCGCTGCGAGTCGGCGAGGAACCGGGTCAGTGATTCGTGATGCGCGTTGACCAGTTGGTAACCGAGACCGAGCAAACTGCTGGAGGCATCCTCGATTTTCCGGAAGGCCGCCAGCGGACGGTCATTCGAGGTCCTGTCCACAACCTGCTGGAGGAGGTTGGTCGCGGCGGCAAAGTAATCGTCATAAGCCGCATTGATCTGGTCAAGAATCTTTCCTTCCTTGTCCGTGGTCAGGGTGGGCCTTTGGATGTCGATCCAAGTATCCATTTTTTTCCATTCCTTCAGAAATCGGTCGCGATCGGCTTCGTCGCGGAGGATGGTGTAACGCAACAGCACGTAGTCGAGTTCCTGGACGTTGGCGCGAAACTGATCGGCCGTCTTGAAGCTCTCGATCTGCATCTCGGTCAGCTGGCGGCTCAGTTGGTCGAACTGCCGCCAGCTCGCGTGCGCCGCCCAGCCGATCATCAAAGCAACAATCACGATGGCCAGCGCAAAGCCGGCCAGGCGCGGCTTGAAGGTCCGGTTCATTCGGTTGGAAAGCAATTTATCACGTAGGAGCGACAGATTACCATACCTGCGCCTCTCCGTTCGAGTCCAACTCCTGGAACTCGTTGGTTTTCGACACGGCACCGAATTCAACTCTGGTGGCACAACACCAGCTTATGCCCTTTCGCAAGAACGTTGCCAGAGTATGCCCCTGACGCGCATGTCATCAGATAGCGGAGCCGGCGTTTGCCGGGTCGGAGGTGTGAGATGAAGAAAGGTGCCTTCGGGACGCAACAGAAATTCCGGTTGTTTGTGGCGGTCCACGGGCTTACGACGACAACGGCCATGGCCGGATCGCATCATTGGCAAAGCTGGATGCAGGGTGCTATCGACGACGTGGATGCGACACGCCAGGTTGTTGTTGTTCAGGATTCGCAGAGCGGGTTGGCGATGCCGTTTCACTGGAACAGGCGCACCCGGCTTTGGGACGAGTCAACGAATCCAAAAGATCATGGCCGGTCGGTAAAGGCCGAGGCGTTAACTGCGGGTGAGACAGTGAGTGTCCTGAGCCAGAGGGCCAATCGCGGGTTGCTCGCCGTGCGGATCGTGATCCGTCGGGCCGGCGCGGAAAACAACAATGTTACTGAATAGAGGTGGTGAGCATGGCCTCCGATGTTCCGAAGAACGACCCCGCCAGGTTGGCGGTGCGGCGGATTGCGTCCAGCTCCAAAGGCCGCCTGCTGCTGGTGGATGACGACGCGTCGATTCGGGAATCTCTGGGCCACGCTTTGCGTTCGGAGGATTACGAAGTGATTCTGGCCGCGGACGGGCAGGACGCCATCGACAAGTTCCTGAAAGGCTACATCGATCTGGTGCTACTGGATCTGAATGTTCCCGTTAAAGGAGGGTGGGACGTTTTTGAACGCATTACGGCGCTCAACCCATTGCTGCCGATTATCATCATTACGGCGCGTTCGGAGCAGTACGAACTGGCGGCGACGGCCGGTGCCAGCGCGCTGATGGAGAAACCGTTCTCCCTGCCCCAGCTGCTGGGCACGATCACGAAACTTTTGAATGAGCCGGTCGCACAGCGGCTGCACCGTATTGCCAGCCACCAGCCCATCCTCCTCGCCGCGGGTTCATGAATTCAAAGAGCGTGTGAAACCGGAAAACCGCAAACCGCTTCGCTACGGGACACAGAATGGAGAACACGTATTTTCATCAGCTGCGAACTGCTCTCTGGGGAGCGCTTTGTT
>QHOP01000007.1 GCA_003219345.1 Verrucomicrobiota bacterium | reverse complement strand
ACGACCTCGAACCGCTGGGGTGCGGTGTTCGAAGTGACGAATCGTTGTTCGACCGCAGAAATTGTTCCCGACGACGATCACGTCGCACCCGATGGGCGCGTGATGGAGATGTTGAGCGAGCATCAATGCGAAGGCTGGCTGGAGGGTTATCTGCTCACCGGCCGGCACGGGTTTTTCTCCTGCTACGAAGCGTTCATTCACATCGTGGATTCGATGTTCAACCAGCACGCCAAGTGGCTCAAGGTGGCCAATCACATTCCGTGGCGCCGGCCGATCGCGTCCTTGAACTTTCTCCTCTCATCGCATGTGTGGCGGCAGGACCACAACGGTTTCAGCCATCAGGACCCCGGTTTCATCGACCACGTCGTGAACAAGAAGGCGGAAATCATCCGCGTCTATCTGCCGCCCGATGCGAACTCGCTGCTCTCGGTGACGGACCACTGCCTGCGCAGCCGCAACTACGTGAACGTGATTGTCGCCGGCAAACAACCGGCGCCGCAGTGGCTCAATATGGACGCCGCCATCAAACATTGCACCGCCGGCATCGGCATCTGGCCGTGGGCGAGCAACGACCGCGGCGGCGAGCCGGATGTTGTGATGGTGTGTTGTGGCGACGTGCCGACCCTCGAAACACTGGCCGCTGTCGAGTTGCTGCGGAAGTTTTTCCCCGAATTGAAAGTCCGGGTGATCAACGTGGTGGATTTGATGAAACTCCAACCGCGGAGCGAACACCCGCACGGTTTGACCGACAAGGATTTCGACGTGCTCTTCACGGCGGACAAACCGATCATCTTCGCCTATCACGGTTATCCCTGGCTGATTCATCGGCTCACCTATCGCCGCGCCAACCACAGGAACCTCCACGTGCGCGGTTACAAAGAAGAAGGCACGACCTCGACTCCTTTTGACATGGTGGTGATGAACGACCTGGACCGCTTTCATCTCGTCGCGGACGTGATTGAGCGCGTGCCGCAACTTGGTCCCAAGGCTGCCTACGCCAAGCAAGCCATCCGCGACAAGCTCATCGAACACAAGCAATACGTCACGAAGCATGGCGAGGATCTGCCGGAGATTCGGAATTGGAAGTGGGGGGCAAAGTAATCGACAGGTGGAACGTGCTCTCGCGCATTTGCCACATTCGACACGGCGAAACCCTCGTAGTTTTCAAACAGGCTCTTAAGGCGCATTTTCAGGTTCCGCCCGGCCGGCGTAATTAGAGTTGAGACTGTGGATATCGTAATACTCATATTCATTGTCGCCGCGGCCGCTCTGATCCTTTTCGGCGCGTCCTGGCACGACTATGACTGAAACACTTGGGTTTTTGGTGCGTCACGGTCCGGCGGTCCTGTTTGCGGCGGTATTTGTCGAACAAATGGGCGTTCCGCTGCCCGCCGCACCCTGGTTGCTGGCGGCAGGCGCTTTGGCCGCTACCGACAACATCAATTGGTTTGCGGCGCTAGCCTCTGCCACCTTCGGCTCGCTGCTTGCCGATTTGATTTGGTTCTATTTGGGGCGATATGGCGGCCACCGCGTCCTGGATCTTCTCTGCCGTATCTCGCTGGAGCCGGACTCGTGCGTTCGTCGGACGCAAGATGTCTTCACGCGATACGGGATGCGCGGCGTCGTGGCGGCTAAATTCATTCCGGGTCTGAGCACCTTGGCGCCGCCGCTGGCGGGCAGTTCAGGTGTAAGCGCTCCTCGGTTCTTCCTCTTCGATGGATTGGGTTCGTTCCTTTATCCAGCTAGTTTCATGCTTCTCGGAGCCCTGTTCAGCCGCCAGTTGGAGGAGGTTATCGCCGCGCTCGCCAGTCTCGGGAGCGGCGCGTTGGGAGTGGTCATCGCCTTGGTGGCCCTTTACATCGGCTACAAGTATTACCAGCGACAGCGTCTGTTGAAGGAGCTGCGGATGGCGCGGATTACCGTGGACGAACTGCATCAAAAGCTGGAGACGGGGGAGAACCCAATCATTCTGGACCTGCGGTCTCACGCGGAACTCGAACGGGATCCCTCATTGATTCGCGGCGCGCGTCACATGACCATGGAGGAGGTGAAGTTGTGGCAGCACGAGATTCCGCGTGATCGCGACATCATTCTTTACTGCTCCTGCCCGAACGAGGTGACCAGCGCGCGGACGGCGTTGTTGCTTCATCGAAATGGTATCCGGCGTGTTCGACCTTTGCTGGGAGGCATTGACGCCTGGCGAGAGCGCAATTATCCGACGGAGCCGCGGCTGGTCCGCGTGGGAAGCTTGCCGGGCGCAGGTCAGGCGAGTGGAGAACGAAATCTTTCCAACTAGACCTGAAGGGAACACGTATGGCTAAACCAGTGATTTGGACGGTGGACGACGACGCGGACGTACTTCGCTCTGTCGAACGTGATCTGCGCCGGCACTATGGAGATCGTTACAAGGTTATCTCCGCCGATTCGGGCGTCTCAGCCCTCGATGCGACGAAGCAGTTGAAGCTTCGCAACGAACCGGTGGCTCTCTTCCTTGTGGACCAACGCATGCCGCGTATGTCCGGCGTGGAGTTCCTGGAAAAGGCCATCGAGTTATACCCGCAAGCAAAGCGGGCGCTGTTGACGGCTTACGCCGATACGGACGCGGCCATTCGCGCCATCAACAACGTCCACATCGACCATTACCTGATGAAACCGTGGGACCCGCCGGAGGAACGCCTCTACGGCGTAGTCGATGACCTGCTCGACGATTGGCAGGCGTCCTATCACCCGGCATTTCAGGGCGTGCGCGTGATCGGACATCAATGGTCGCCGCATTCGACTGAAATCCGCGATTTTCTCGGCCGCAATTTCGTGCCTCACCAGTGGCTCAATGTCGAAACAGAGGAGGACGCGAAGCAAGTTCTCAAGACAACTGGAGTTGACTGCTCGTCATTGCCGATCGTCGTATTTCCTGACGGCTCCTTTCTGAGCAAGCCGCCCGCCGCTGAGATCGCGCACAAGCTGGGACTCAAAACCAAAGCGGAATTTCCGTTCTACGATCTCGCTGTCGTTGGCGCTGGTCCGTCCGGACTCGCCGCAGCGGTATATGGCGCGGCCGATGGTTTGCACACGTTGCTTATCGAACGAGAAGCCCCCGGCGGACAGGCCGGTCGAAGTTCGCGCATTGAAAACTACCTCGGCTTTCCGATGGGACTCAGCGGAAACGACCTCGCGCGGCGTGCCGTCGCCCAGGCGCGTCGCTTCGGAGTAGAAATTCTCACGCCACAGGAAGTCTGCGGCGTGCGTGTCGAAGGTCCGAGCCGCGTGCTGAAACTCTCTGACGGCGGAGAGGTGGGATGCCGGGCGCTGCTCATCGCCTCGGGAATTGCCTTCAGGAAACTGGAGGTGCCGGGACTGGACCGGCTGAGCGGCGCGGGTGTTTACTATTATGCGCCGATGTCCGAAGCGTTTTCCTATCGGGACGGAAATATCTACATCGTCGGCGGCGCAAACTCCGCCGGGCAGGCTGCCATGTATTTTTCGAAATTCGCACGGCAGGTGACGATGCTCGTGCGCGGCGGTTCTTTGTCCGAATCCATGTCGCAGTATCTGGAAGACCAGATTGCCGCGACCAAGAATATCGAAGTGCGATTGAACTCCAGCGTCATCGCCGTGGAAGGCGCCGAACGCTGCGAAACCATCACCATTCAGAACAACAAAACCTGTTCCACGGAAATGGTCTCGGCGAGTGCGCTGCTGATCTACGCGGGCGCCGTCCCTCGAACGGATTGGCTAGCAGGAGTCGTCGAGCGCGACGCGCAAGGTTATGTGATTTCAGGTCAGCACCTGATGCTTGAAGGCAAGCGCCCGACCGGATGGACCGCGGATCGCGATCCCTTTTATCTTGAGACCAGCGTTCCCGGCATCTTCGTGGCCGGTGACGTGCGTCATCGCTCCGCCAAAGGTGTCACGTCCGGAGTCGGCGAAGGCGCAATGGCTGTGAAGCTCGTCCATCAGTACCTCGGCCTCTTGTAGTGATGAACGCGACCGACCTCCAGCTGGTCCGCTCCATGCCTTTATTTTCAGGGCTGGATGACACTCAGTTGGGCTGCATTGAACCGGGCGAAGTGATTGAGTTGCCCGCTGGCACCGTGTTGGTGTCCGAAGGGGGGCGGTTGCCGTTTTTCTTCGTCGTGCTCGAAGGTGAAGTTCGCCTTTCACGGACTTACGATCGTCAGACCATCCTGATGGGGATCGTCAAGTCCAGCAATTACACCGGCGAAACCACGCTGTTACTGAACACTCACTGGCTCGCTACAGCCCGCGTCGGGAAGCCGGCCAAATTGTTTCGGCTCGGCGAGGAGGATTTCTGGCGTATGTTGAGCACCTGTCGTTCGGTGGCGCGCGAAATTTTTCACACGGCCGCAAACAAGATGCGCAACCT
>QHOP01000006.1 GCA_003219345.1 Verrucomicrobiota bacterium | reverse complement strand
CGGCCGCGGTGGCCGGGTATCCGAGCATCACCGTGCCGGCGGGAGAGGTGTCGGGTCTGCCGGTGGGTATCTCGTTCTTTGGCCGGGTTTATGGCGAACCGACGCTGCTCAAGCTGGCGTTCGCTTTTGAACAAGCAACCCAGGCGCGCCAGCCGCCGCCGTTCCTGCCGACCGCGCGGAGCTGACAAGCGAAACGATGCGGCGGGGATTTTTTGTGGCCCGGCGCCGGCGGTCGTATGACTAAATTTGTGTTCATCGAATGAAACGCTTGTTTGTCCTCCTAACGCGGGCGTTGCTGGCCGCGACGCTGCTTGGCGTTCCGCCCCTTCACGCCGGCGGCGAACCGGCGCGCGGTGATCGCGGCATCGTGGCGACGGTTCATCCGCTGGCGACCGATGCAGCAATTGAAGCTTTCAAGAAGGGAGGCAATGCCATCGACGCGACGGTGGCCGCGGCGCTGACGCTCGGAGTCGTGGACGGCCACAACTCGGGCATCGGCGGAGGTTGTTTCATGCTGATTCGGCTTGCCGATGGGACGTTCGTCCCCATCGACGGTCGCGAAACCGCGCCGGGTGCGGCCACGCGCGACATGTTCGTGCGGAACGGCAAAGTCGTTCCCGAACTCAGTCTCACCGGGCCGCTGGCGGCCGGTGTGCCTGGCGCGTTGGCGGCTTACGATTACGCGCTCCGCCGCTACGGAAAACTTTCGCTGAAGGAACATCTGATGGCTTCGGCAAAAATCGCGGAGAACGGTTTCCCTCTCAGCCGCCATTACGCCGAGCGGCTGGCCGCCAGCGCGAAGGAGCTGAATAGGTTCGAAGCGTCGCGCGCTGCGTTTCTTCCCGACGGCCGGCCGAAACGGCCCGGGGAGATTCTGCGGCTGCCGGACCTGGCCAGAACTTATCGCGCCGTCGCGGAGAACGGCATCGACTGGTTTTATCGCGGCCCGTTCGCCGGGCTGACAGCGGACTGGATGAAACGGAACGGAGGTCTGCTGATGGCGGAAGATTTTCGCAACTACCACGCGAAATTGCGCGAGCCGGTCACGACGATGTATCGCGGTTACCAGATCATCGGCTTTCCGCCGCCCAGTTCGGGCGGCGCGCACGTCGCCCAAATCCTGAACATCCTGGAAAACTTTGACCTGAAGGCGATGGGCGCAGACTCCGCCGACTTCATTCATGTTGTCGCGGAAGCGACGAAACTTGCGTTTGCCGACCGCGCCTACTGGCTCGGCGATCCGGAGTTCATCAAAGTCCCGCGCGGACTCGTGTCGAAAGAATATGCCGCCAGACTGGCCAAACAAATTGATCGGCGCCATGCCGCTGTTGTGCCGCAGCACGGAATGCCAGACCGCGCCAACGAAGATTTCTTCGGCAAGCACACGACGCACTTTTCCACCGCCGACGCGGAGGGGAACTGGGTCGCTTGCACAGCGACGGTGAACACGTCGTTCGGCTGCAAAGTGGTCATCCCTGGAACGGGCGTGGTGTTAAACAATCAAATGGACGATTTCTCCGCGCAACCTGGCGCCACGAATTACTTCGGTCTGATGGGCGCCGAGGCCAACGCCATTGCGCCAGGCAAACGCCCGTTGTCCAGCATGAGCCCAACGATTGTCTTGAAGGACGGCAAGCCGATTCTGTCGGTGGGCGCCGCCGGCGGCCCGACCATCATCAGCCAGACCGTGCTGGCGATCATCAATACGATTGACTTCGGCATGGACCCCGCGACAGCTCTTGCTCAACCGCGTTTTCACCATCAATGGAAACCGGACGAACTCGTCGTCGAAAAACGCATCGGCAAGGACGTGCTGAGCGAACTGGAAAAGCGCGGACACAAACTGAAGCGTGTGGATGCACTCGGCGCGGCCCAGGCGGTTGGTGTGGATTCGAAAGGGCATGGCTTCGTCGGCGCGCACGATCCGCGCGTCGAAGGCAAGGCGGCGGGTTGGTAGCGGAGACTGTATCAGGTTTGAATGGTCGTCCGGCTCAGCCAAGCGGGCACAGGTCCGGCACATGGGACAATCGAATTGAAAGGAACGCATAGAGCCGCCAACATGGGTGAGTGCAAACCGCCTCACCGCGAATTCTTCCCGGCATTCTGCTCGGACTGTTGCTCGGCTCAATTCACGCCGCAGGCTCTGCGCAGGTCGAGTTGTGGCTGACCAATCCGGACAAGTCGGCGTTGTTCCAGCGGCAGAGCGCGCTCCTCACCTTCGCGGAGACCTCCAGCAAGCATCCGACCATCGAGGTGGATGACACGAGGACCTATCAGACGATCGACGGTTTCGGGTTCACGCTCACGGGCGGCAGCGCGACGCATATCGTCCGAATGGAACCGGTCGCGCGGGCGGCGTTGTTGCGTGAGTTGTTCGCGACGAATGGTACCAACATCGGCACAAGCTACCTCCGTCTGAGCATCGGGGCGTCCGACCTGAGCGAGCGCGTGTTTTCGTACGATGACCTGCCGGCCGGGAAAACCGATCCGGAGATGAAAAAGTTCGACCTCGGCCCCGACCGCGCCGATGTCATCCCGGTGCTCAAGGAAATCCTGGCGATCAATCCCGCCATCAAACTCCTGGGATCGCCCTGGTCGGCGCCCACCTGGATGAAGACCACCAATGACACTCGGGGTGGGAGTCTAAGGCCGGAATTCCATAATGCCTACGCGAAGTATTTCGTTAAGTACGACCAGGCCATGAAAGCGGAAGGCATTCGGATTGACGCCGTCACCGTCCAGAACGAACCGCTGCATCCGGGCAACAACCCGAGCCTGTTCATGCCCGCGCAGCAACAGGCTGCGTTCATCAGGCAAAACCTCGGCCCGGCCTTCGCTGCGGCGAAGCTCGACACGAGGATCATTTGTTACGATCACAACTGCGATCGGCCGGAGTATCCGCTCTCGATCCTGAACGATCCCGAGACCGCGAAGTACGTGGACGGCTCAGCGTTTCACCTGTACGCCGGCAAGATCGAGGTCCTCACGACCGTGCATGACGCGCATCCGGATAAAAACGTCTATTTCACCGAGGAATGGGTGGGGGCACCGGGCAATCTGCGGAAGGAACTGACCTGGCATGTTCGCGAGCTGATCATCGGCGCTACGCGCAACTGGAGCCGAACTGTGTTGGAATGGAACCTCGCCTCGAATCCGCGCCTGGAACCGCACACCGATCGTGGCGGATGCGACCGGTGCCTCGGCGCAGTCACCACCGACGGCAACAAGGTCACGCGCAATCCGGCCTACTACATCATCGCGCACGCCGCCAGGTTTGTCCGGCCCGGCTCGGTGCGCATTGCCTCGAACACGCTGCCGACGCTCCCCAACGTCGCTTTCAAGACATCGGATGGAAGACACGTCCTGATCGTGCTCAACAACAGTCCAGAGCGGCAGACGTTCAACATCCGGCACCGGGGAAAGCTCGTAACGTCCATCTTGGACCGCGACGCTGTGGGTACCTTTGTGTGGTAGCGGACGACGCAGCCGGGCTTAGGACTCCTCCCATGAATGGCGAACGGAGCGCGGCGTTTCACGCCGCTTCAGCTTTCCATTACCAAATATTCGCCGGCAATCAACTGGCTTGCCGGCGTTGAAGCGGGCTGAAGCCCGCGCTCCGGTATTATGAGATGGCTTCTAACCCGGGAATTTCACACTCTTCTGCAGCGGCGCTCTGTGCGCCGTGGAACAAAGCCTGTCAGCACGGCGGCGGTCACAGACCGCCGCTACAGCGGAGGCTTGTTGTCCTGTGCGTTGGCAGCCAGAATCGCGGCGAAAAGGATTCGCAAAACCGCGGAGCGAAACATGTTCATTATCTTTTTGTATCTGAGAGCAAGGAGTTCTGCCACTCCCGATGTTCACGATCTCCAAGCGGCGCGCTAACAGAGTTGTCTGAACTTGCCCAAAGCCGCAGCGAGTGAACCGGTTGGTAAGGCTCCAATCGACTTTATAACCAGTTGCTGATGCAGCGTCACGATTTTGCCCAGTTTCACGATGGATGCTTTCGGTAAGCCGCAGGATTTCAGTTCACTGGTTGGGATCAAAAACTCGTCACTTGCGAGACTGGCGGG
>QHOP01000085.1 GCA_003219345.1 Verrucomicrobiota bacterium | reverse complement strand
TGACGCGCCAGGAAGGGTCTGTTATAAGTACTATTCATCGTTCCCGAGCAACTGAGTCAGAAGTCATCTCTACCCTTCTCTATTTTTATGCAAAATTCCCCCTCCAAAATCTTGGGGCTGCTCGCCTGCTTGCCGCTGGCGGTTGTGATCAGCACCGCATACGCGCAAAGCGATGTCACACAGCCGGGCGACCCCGTTATCGCTTCCTCGTCCAACAGTCCCGGTTCCGAAGGCGTCGCTAATGCCATTGATAACACCCAGGCAAAGTATTTGAACCGCGACTCGGCCAATGACGCCAACCCCTCAGGGTTTGTCGTTACCCCGTCAGTGGGGATTACTCGCGTCACAGGCATGACGATAACATCCGCCAATGATGCACCGGAAAGGGATCCCAAGACGGTCATCTTGGAAGGCTCGAATGACACTCAAGTCGGTGGATGGAACGACCCGACAAATACCTGGGTACTTATCGCCGGGGTAACCAATATTCCGCTGTTTACGGCACGCTTTCAGACCCAGGCCTTTTTCTTTCAGAATTTCAAACCTTACCGGCATTATCGCTGGACGGTTCTGGCAACGCAGAGCGACTTGACCGGGACTCACAATAGTTGCTGCATGCAGGTCGCCGAAGTTGAATTGCTGGGCAGCACCTTGCCTCCCGATGTGACTCAGCCCGGTGATCCGGTCATCGCCTCTTCGTCCAACAGCCCCGGCTCGGAAGGTGTGGCCAACGCCATTGATAACACCCAGGCGAAGTATTTGAACCGTGACTCGGCCAATGACGCCAATCCCTCGGGATTCGTTGTGACCCCATCAATCGGCAGCAGCCTCGTCACGGGTATGACCATCACGTCGGCCAACGACGCGCCGGAGCGTGATCCCAAGACGGTCATACTGGAGGGTTCGAATGACGCTGATATCGGCGGGTGGAACAACCCGACCAATACCTGGACGTTTATCGCCGGGGCGACAAATATCCCCCTCTTTACTGCGCGCTTCCAAACCCAGACTTTTCTTTTCGACAATTTTACACCCTACAAGCACTATCGGTGGACCGTTTTAGCAACCCAGAGCGATTTGACCGGGACTCACAATAGTTGCTGCATGCAGGTCGCCGAAGTTGAATTGCTGGGCACAGCCGCACCGCAGGATGTCACTTAACCAGGCGATTCGGTCATCGCTTCCTCGTCCAACAGCCCCGGCTCCGAAGGCGTGGCCAACGCCATTGATAACACCCAGGCAAAGTATTTGAACCGCGACTCGGCCAATGACGCCAATCCCTCAGGGTTTGTTGTGACCCCCTCGATCGGCGCCACGGTCGTCATTGGCATGACCATTACATCGGCCAACGACGCGCCGGAGCGCGACCCCAAGACGGTCATTTTGGAAGGCTCGAATGACGCTGATATCGGCGGGTGGAACAACCCGACCAATACCTGGACGTTTATCGCCGGGGTGACGAACATCCCGCTCTTTACGGCGCGTTTTCAGACCCAGCAATTCTATTTTCCCAATACAAAGTCGTACAAGCACTATCGCTGGACCGTTTTAGCAACGCAGAGCGATTTGACTGGCACACACAACAGTTGCTGCATGCAGGTGGCCGAAGTGGAACTGCTCGCCGCCACGCAGAGTAATCCTTGCGGTCAGACTGCATTCGTAGAGCAGCCGGTGGACACGCCGGCGTTGATCGGCTCGCCAGCGACCTTCCTGGCAAAGGTGAATGGGCCGTGGACGGTTCAATGGCTGCGGAATGCTCAACCGATTCCAGGCGCCAACAAACTGAGCTACGGCACGCCTCCCATGACGGCGGCGGGCGATACAAATCTCTATTCGCTTGCGATCGTCGGTTGTCAGACGAGCCAGGTGGTCCGGGCAACACTTTTCACGCCGTCAGCTACCAAGAGCATCGGCATCAACTTCCGAGGACAAGGCGCCAATGGAACTCCGACATACATGCTGCCCGACGACATCGCCGGGATACAATTGCAGGCCTATTGGAACAATGCCACGAATGGGAGCGGCACAACAGGAGATGGCGCCTCGCTGCCGGACTCGGTCGTGGACAGCGACAATCAGCCGACAACCATCACGGTTGATTTCATGTCAACCGGCGAGTGGGGCGCGGGAGTTGGGATCGATTCGCCTTTGCAAAGAATGCTTAACGGGTTGATTCGTACTGACAATAGGCCAGGGACCCCGGGGCACATTACGTTCGGAAACGTGCCGGCCGGAAACCATGCTGTCCTTGTTTATATGGTCGGCATCCCGCTCCAGTTCCAGGACGGAGACTACTGGATCACGGGCGTGACCAGCGTCACCAATTACGTCACCGTCATGAACGCCGACCAATACAAACCCGCTCCGGGATTCTACCGCGGATCGAGCACCAACCCGAACGCCCGGACGCTGGCCAATTTCGTGCGCTTCGATACCGTGCAGCCGCTGGGCGGGGCGGGTGGGACCATCGAACTCGACTGGGATACCGCCACCGTTGGCGGAGGCGACCGCGGCGTTCCGGTCAATGGCATTCAGCTCATTTTGAACGCGCCCAATCCGGGCACACCACCGGCGGTCACGGTCGAACCGCAGCCGACAGTGGCTCCAACGAATGGCACCGCGGTACTGACGGTCACGGCCACAGGCAACAACCTTACTTACCAATGGCGAAAGAACGGCGTGAACCTTCCCAACGGCGGGCACATCAGCGGGGCCACCACCTCAACCCTGGCGATCAGTTCCTTCGCGGATACCGACGTGGGAATCTACAGCGTCGCGGTCTTCAACTCCGCCGGCAGCGTTATCAGCAAGAACGCTTCAGTCAGGATCTCCAAATACAATATCCAGGACGCTCTGGTCGGATATTGGAAACTTGACGAGACGAGCGGCACGCTTGCAGTCAACGCGGTTTCCGGTGGATTGGCTGGCAACGTCACCGGAACGGCGGCTTGGATGGCCGGCCAGATCGCGAACGCGTTTTCGTTCGATGGGGCCACCTTTATGATCGTGTCCAACTACACAAAGGCGACCAAAGGAATCGCCGCTTCGGCCTGGGTGAACGTCACCGCCGGCACCGCGTCCGATGTGATCGTCATACAGAATGCCCAACCCATTCTCACCGGGAGCTCGCCACGGATAGCCGGGCAATTCCAACTCGGACTGGTTGTGGACCTGAACACCGGGAACTTGTTGCCGATGGCCGCCATTGGCATCGGGCCTAACGTCGCCCGAATCACCGGAACAGCGCCCTTCCCGGCCGGCTCCTGGCACCACCTGGCGTTCAGCGCTGATGGCGCGCAACTCCGGCTCTACGTGGACGGCCAGCAGGTAGCCGTGACCGACTACTTGGGGGACATCGTCCTGCCCGACATCCCGTATCTGTCTATCGGAGCGGCGCTGAATCTTTCGGATCCGAACAATCCCACGAGTCCGCTTGTGCCTGACGGCACTGATCCGGCCTTCATGAACGGTCCGCTTGATGATGTGGCTGTCTGGACCCGAGCGATCACTGCCTCCGAAGTCTCGGCGATTTACGCCGCGGGTCAGCAACACAACGCTCTGACGACGGTCGTGGAAACGCCGGCTCTCACGCCGATTCCCATCACCGTCGCGCGTGGCGCCAACAGCATCGCGCTGAGCTGGGGAGCGGGCTTCAAGCTCCAATCGACCGGCAACCTCACGCCGCCGATCCAATGGGCCGATGTTCCGAACGCTCCGTCTTCGTTTACCGCTAATACGACGACCGGGACGCAGTTCTATCGCCTTATCAGCACACCATAAACTCTGCCTGCGACGGCAGCCAAAGAGACCGCACGAAAGTCCGGTCTCTATTTTTAGCACTTGCCAAAAGAAAATGCTCCAGTCGATACAATTGAACTCCCCTCTGCCGCCAGGGATGCCTAGTTGCCACGTGCCTTTTCGACCAGAGACCTGAAGGCGTTGGCCGATCGGGTTAATTCAGACCAATTGTTCGTTCTCAGTATTTCGCTCGAAACCAGCAACGACCCCAATCCCACTCCGACGCAGCCTGCCTTGATGAATTCAGCGATGTCATCCGCCTTGGCGATGCCGGTCGGGATGATACGCAAATGCGGTAACGGCGCGCGGATGGCTCTGATGTAATTCGGTCCCAGACCATCGGAGGGGAAAATCTTGATGAAATCCGCGCCAGCCTCGTGCCCCAGTTGCGCCTCGGTGGGGGTATAGGCGCCCAGCATGACCGGCCGGGCCGCGGCGTGACAGAGCGCAACCAACTCAGGCCGCAGGATGGGGCTGACGACAAATTCCGCTCCCGCTTGGATGGCCGCACGGCACGACTCCGCGTCCAGCACCGTACCGACGCCAATTACGCCGCGCGAACTGACTTTTTGACTCGCTTCACGAATCGCTTCAATCGCGTTCGGCGTGGTCATCGTGATCTCGATGGCGATGACGCCGCCGGCAATCAACGCTTCGGACAACGGCAACACCTGGTCAGCCTTCTGTGCCCGCACGACGGCGATGATGCCGGGGTTGGTGAGCAGCGAAATGATCTCGGATTTGGAGCGCATAAGGGAAATCCTAATGACGAATGACGAATGACAAAAGAATGCCGAAACTCGAATTCCGAAAGGTGAACGCTCCCGGTTCAGTTTTCCGCTTCGTCATTTGGAATTCGTTCGTCATTCGGGTTTCGTCATTCGTCATTTCCCACGCCGATACGCTTCCGCCAGCAGCGTGACGGGATGCACGACGCGCAGCTTCAAGCCGTCGCGCGCCGCGCCGTTGATGATTTGCAGCAGGCAACCGGGATTGCCGGTGGCGACCACTTGGGCGTTGGTTGATTTGATGTGTTTGAGCTTTCGGTCAAGCAAATCGTTCGCCATTTCCGGCTGAATGAGATTGTAAATGCCCGCGCTTCCGCAACACCAATTGCTTTCCGGAAGCTCAACGAGCTTCAGGTTGGGAATCGCCTTGAGCAACTGACGCGGCTGCGTGGTCACCTTCTGCCCGTGGCAAAGGTGGCAGGACTCGTGATAGGTGACCGTTTGCGCGGGCTGCGCATTGCGCGGCGGCTGGATGCCGATCTCGACCAGCCATTCATGAATGTCGTTCACTTTCCTGTCCCACTCGTGCGCGCGCTTTTCGTAGGCGCCGTCGCCGGCGAGCAATTTCGCATAGTGCTTCAAATGCGAACCACAGCCGCCGGCGTTCGTGATGATAGCGTTGAATTGCTCCGGCGGAAACCCGTCGATGTTTTTCCGCGCCAGTTGTTGCGCCAGTTCCCATTCGCCGTTGTGCGCGTGGAGCGAACCGCAGCAGTGCTGCTCCGGCGGCGTGATCACCTCGCACCCGTTCCGGGCCAACACTTCGACCGTGTCGCGGTTCACGTCGCTGAAAATCAAGTCCTGGGCGCAGCCGGTCAGCACAGCAACGCGGTATTTTCCGGCTCCAACGGCGGGAGTGACCGGCGAAATCAACTCGGACGAGAACCGGTCCTGGACCGTTGGCGTCATCGCTTCGAGCTCGCGCAGCCGTTTGGGCAGGAGTTTAAGGATGCCGCTGCGCCGAACAAGCGTCTGCAAGCCGAGTTGCTGATACAAGCGCAATGCCCGCCCTACCCATTGCAGGCGGCTCAAATCCATAAACAGCCAGCGGAGCGTGAAGGCTCGAATGAAATTGCGTTTGGTCGAATTCTGAGCGCCGCTTTGCTCGGCTTCGGCGCGCGCGTGTTCGAACAACTCGGCGTAGTTTACCCCGGCTGGACAAGCGCTCATGCACGCGAGACAGCCAAGGCAAAAATACATTTCATCGGCGAACGCTTTGGTCGGTTCCAGCCGTCCATCGGCAATGGCCCGCATGAGCGCGATGCGGCCGCGCGGGCTGTTGCGTTCGAGTTTGGTCGCGTCGTAAGTGGGGCAGGTGGGAAGACAGAGGCCGCAGTGCATGCACTGCTGCACGACGGAATAATCCAAATCTTTCAGATGCGACCGGACAACGTTCATCAAAACCTGACCACACATAAACACGGATGAACACGGATGCGAAGATTTTTCAGCCACAGTTAGTGGTCTATTTCATAAATACGCACACGTTCGCGGCAATGGATTTTGGGCGGAGGCTAGGCGCGAGCGACGAGCATATCCCGCAGTGGATCTGTAAGGAGCGAGCAACAACGCCTCCGGCCAAAAGACATGCCGCCCTGCGGGTTGCGCCCAGTTTGACCCGTGGCTTCGTTGCTCGGTCGGTCGAGTATCGCTGCGAATACACTCCCTCCCTCGCGCCTCGCCACGGGTCAAATTGGGCGCAACGAACGTGTGCGTATTTATGAAATAGACCACTTAGCCCATGCCACAGGCTCGCCGCAAAGCGGGACAAATGGTCCCCTGCCTCCGCTGATGAACGGACGTTGGACTTACGCTCTCAACTTCATTTGCCGACGTGTTTCAGTATCCATTTGCTCATCGTTTCGAGCGCGACGGGCGCGATGGTCTCTTCGATTTGTCCGTATTCCGCCACCGCGCCGGTCTGGGAGGTCTGGAACAGGTGATTCAGCCCGGGCAGTTGCACGGTCTCGAAATCCTTGTTACCCCCCGCTTCCAGCGCCTTTCGGATTGCCTCGAGGTTTTCTTTGGGTGATACTTGGAGGTCTTTCTCACCGTTGATTGCCAGAACCGGGCATTTCACCCTTGTCATTCCGGCGCCTTTTCCAGCCGCTTGAAAACCAGCGGCAATGACTGACCGCCTTGCTTCCAATCGCCGGTGATTTCTGAGCCGTTCTCGCTCATTTTGCCGTCGTAAGTCCCGCCGATCTTTTTGAGCTCCAAATGCACGGTGTCTTCTTTGTAATCGATCTTGTCGATGGGAATGTCCCTAGCGCCCTGGTCGATGCTGTCCATGGTCCCGGTGAGTTTTCCCTCGCCGGACTTTGACACTTTGAGCACCAGCCGGAGTTCGGTCAGACTGACTTTGAGCGAACCTTGCCAGGCGCCAGCCAGGCCTTGGCCCGGAACACCTTTGGCGGGCGTCTCGGCTGTTTGCTTCGGTTTTGCGGCTTTGCGTTCGAGTCTGAACGCGAGGGTCTGGCCGCCTTGAGTGAAATCGCCGGTGATTGTTTTCGCATCGGTTGCAAGTTTGCCTTTGAACTCCGGATTGCCGGGAATACCGGGCATTGCGAACGCGACGTCAGCGCCGCGCGCTGTCACGTTGTTGAGTGCAAAATTGCGCAATCCCTGGACCGGGATCGAAATGGTTCCTTTCCACTGCGCGCCGTCCCGTTGGAGATCCACCTGAATGCCCAGCGATGTCGCTGGCAGAGTGATCGCGCCTTCCCAGTAACCGGCAGCATCTGTCTGGCCTTGTGGTTGGGCCAGCGCTGCGAAGGCGGCAAGAGCAGAAAGGGAGCTCATGAATGCTGTAATCAGGAATCTTAACATTGCGAGTGGAAGGGTTAGCTGTGGTTGTCTTCGAAAATCTCTTCGATCGGCCGCTTGAACAGCCGCGCTATCTTGAAGGCCACTGCTAACGCTCCGACTTTATTTCTTTTCCGAGTTTGGCCTGGCGCCGTCATCCGCCCGTTTGCTGTCGCTCTCCAGAAACCGCGCGATCCGCGAGAGCAGAAAGCCTACTCCGGACAGGGCGAAAACGGCGAGGACGGTTCCCTGGATTATTTCCCTCAACTTTTCATTGTCGACTCCCTTCAACGCGAATGCAAACGCGGCAACAGTCGCCAGGCTCAGGAGGACGCTTAGGGCGGCGAACAAGACGCGCCGTTTTCCTGGGCCGGTCCTTTTGCCTGGTTTATCCGCCTTGAACACGACGCGCCAGAACAACCATGAAAATGTCGCGCCGACCAAAAACGCGATTCCGCTTCCCGCGGAGAGTTCGCACCGCAAATCCGGCGTCACCTGCTTCACCGAAAACAACAACGCCGCCATCACTCCCAAACTGACAGCGCTGGAGAACCGAATGACCCGCAGCAGGTCGCGGTCATCCCGGCCAACTGATTTTGCGTCGTCTTTCACGCTGCAGTTTCAATCTGCACTTTGAGGCGGAACCGTCAATCGAACATTTTCCCGGGATTCAGAATGGCCCGCGGATCGAGCGCGCGGCGCAGCTCGCGCATCACGCGCATTTGTGCATTGCCGGCGAATTTCGGCAGAAAGGATTTTTTTGCCAGACCGACGCCGTGCTCGCCGGTGATCGTGCCCCCAAGGCGGATGGCTTCGTCGAAGATTTCCTTGAACGCTTCCTCAACGCGGTGCATTTCCTCTTTGTTCCGTTCGTCGGTGAGAAAGGTCGGGTGCAAATTGCCGTCGCCCATGTGGCCAAACGTGCCGATCTTCAAGTTGTATTTCTTCGCCACGGCTTCCACTAAGCGGATCATTTTGGCCAGTTCGCTGCGCGGCACGGTCGCGTCTTCGAGAATGGTTGTTGGAGAAACACGAGCCAACGCCGAAAACGCGGCCCGCCTGGCGCTCGCCAGTTTCGTCGCTTCAGCTTCATCTTTGGCCACACGAAGTTCGAGGCACCCTATATCGCGGCAGATTTTTTCCATTTGCGCGGCCTCCTCAGCGACAGCGGCGGGATGGCCGTCGGTTTCCATCAGCAGCAGCGCTTCGCAATCCAACGGCAGACCGATCTTCGCGTAGGCTTCAACGCAATGAATCGTCATGCGGTCGAGGAACTCCAGCGTGCAGGGAATGATTTGCGCGGCGATGATGGCTGACACGGCTTCCGCGGCGCGGTCCATTTGCGCGAAACTGGCAACCATCGTTTTCTTCGCCTGCGGTTTCGGAATCAGTCGCAGCAGAACCTTGGTGATGACGCCCAGCGTTCCTTCCGAGCCGATAAACAGGTCCTTGAGCGAATAGCCGGCGACGTCCTTCACGCATTTGTTGCCGGTCCACAGGACTTCGCCGCCCGGCAACACGACTTCCATTCCCATGACGTAGTTGCGGGTGACACCGTATTTGAGCCCGCGCAAACCGCCGGAATTCTCGGCGACGTTGCCGCCGATGGTGGAAATTTTCATCGAGCCGGGGTCGGGCGGATAGAACAATCCGGCGGCAGCAGCGGCGTCCGCAATTTGCAGCGTGGTTACGCCGGGTTCCACCAGCATCGTCAAGTTCGCGCGGTCGAGCTCGAGGATTTTGTCCATTTTGACGGTGCAAAGAACTAGGCAGTCGGGGCTGGGCAGACTGCCGCCGCTGAGGCCGGTGCCGGAACCGCGCGTAACGATCGGAGTTTTTGTGTCGTTGGCCAGTCTGAGAATGCTCGCGACCTGTTCGGTGGTCCGGGCAAACACGACGCAGCCGGGCATTTGCTGTAGGGCAGCGGTGCCATCAAAGGAGTAAGGAATCAGATCTTCCGGCGTAACCAGGACATTTTCGTCGCCGACCACGCGTCGCAGTTCCGCGAGAATCTTTTCGGCCAGAGGCATGGCGCAGCTTGGGCAAGCGTTGTGTGACGGTCAAGAAAACAGGCTTTCGGCGGCCTCGCACGCCGCACAGTTCGGGAATGGTTCAACGAATCAGCAGAATTCCGGCAACTCTCACGGTTGTTTTCCGAACGAATCCCGCGGCGCACGAAGCTTGGCGAAATAGTCTGTCCCTTTTTCACGACTGCGTAAAGGTACAGGCAGGATGGTGAACGCTGACATGATGCTGGTGCGGGAGTATGCTGTGAATCAATCCGAGCACGCGTTTGAAACACTCGTCGCCCGACACATAAATCTGGTGTACTCCGTTGCGTTACGCCAGGCCCGTGATGCGCATCTTGCGGAAGAAATCACGCAGGCCGTTTTCATCATCCTGGCACGGAAAGCAAAATCACTCGGCCCGAAGACAATCCTGTCCGGCTGGCTCTGTCGCACAGCTCGTTACGCTTCCGCCAACGTTTTAACCATTCAACGTCGGCGGCAACACCGCGAACGGGAGGCATATATGCAATCTCTTGGGGAATCGAATTCTCAGACTTGGGTTCAAATCGCCCCACTGTTGGACGCGGCCCTGGCGCAGCTTGGGGAAAAAGATCACAACGCCATCGTGCTCCGGTTTCTTGAAGGCAGGAGTTTTCATGACGTTGGTGTGGCTTTGGGCGCGAGCGAAGACTCGGCCAAGAAGCGCGTCCAGCGCGCGGTGGAGAAACTGAGGACATTTTTCAAGAAACACGGCGTCACACTTTCCGCTGCGGCGATTGCCGGAGCAGTTTCGGCCAATTCCGTTCAAGCCGCGCCGATGGGGCTGACGGCATCCGTCACGGTCGCCGCCGTCAAAGGGACACTCCTGACACCCTCAATCTTAACCCTCCTGAACACAACACTGAAACTTATGGCATGGACAAAACTGAAAACCATCACAATTGGAGCCATCGCAGTGCTTTTTTGTGGCGTGACAACCATCCTTGTGAAAAACCATTTGGCCGGCAGTGCCAGCGATGAGGCTGGCGCTTCCAGCGATCCATTGGCTGACTTGCGTACAAGAATGCAAGCGGCCGGAGGAACGCCGGAGCAAATCGATAGAATGCTGTGCCTGGACAACCTAAAACAAATTGGTGGGGCAGCGCGCCAATGGGCCACGACCCACAACGGCGTTTTTCCGGCTGACTTCTCCTCTCTGACCGATCAACTCGGGACGCCACAGCGCTTGAGGTGCCCAAGCGACAGGACCAAAGTTTTGGTGAGGAGCTGGTCACAACTCAGGTCCACGGATATCAGCTATGTGTACGTTTCCCCAAACCTGAATGATACCCGACCCAATGTGGTTCTGGCGCGATGTCCGGTGCATGGTCATGTTGTGTTGAGCGATGGCACCGCGTTCCAGGGTGATTACGTCAAGCAGCATGGCGTTAACGCGGACAATACCCTCAATTTGAAATGATTATGAGCCACCGGCCGGATACGATTACAATTGGGATGGGGAATGATGTTGTTTGCCACCTGGCAAGGATCGAGGTCAATCTGAGCCAAGAGCTCACACCGCGTGCATGACGGGATGCGTGTGATTTAAGGCAGAGCTTCCTTACTTCGGCTGGACGATTTTTCAGACGCCTTGGACCGTCATCTCGGATTGATGTCGCCATTTCCCTCGTCGAGATAAATCACGCCGTTCAATTCGGTTCGTTGGAGATACTGACGCCAGACGGACTTTTGCTGCTGGTGCGCGGCTTCGATGCGAGTCGTTTTCGGTGCTCCAACTTTTGGCCCGGCGATCGTCAACGCTTCGGTCAACACGCGGCCGTCCATCGGCCTGGGCGGTTTGACGCCAAGAATCCACAAGATGGTCGGCGCGACATCCACGTTGCCGGTGGGCAGTTCGTCCACGGCGCCGCGGCGAAAATCGGGACCGGCGGCGATCAGCGTGTTGTGCATGTCGAAGCGGCTCAGCGTAACGTGCATTCCCTGGCCTGGCTTGCGGCCGGATTCGTCGCAAAACACCAATCCCGCCGTGCCGTTGGAGCTTTTGTCGGGGGACCAGCGGAGGGCGATAAGGATGTCAGGCGCGTTGAGGGTGTTGATGTTGGCCTGGTCGAGTGTGAACACGCCTGCCACCGGCTTGCGGGTGAACAGAACGCCGGTGAATTCCTGGCGCTGAAGAAATGCAACGACTTTGCGGATGAGTTTTGAATCGTGGCCGATGAGGTATAACAGCGTTGCGCCGCCATTGCTGATCACCAGTATGTCGTTTTTCGAGGGCGGTCCCTTGAATTCCCTCGCTGCCTTGAACCCCGCGCCTTGCAGCGCCTTGGCGACATCGGCCGTTTGCGTGATCGTCGAGAAACCATGATCGGAAACCACGATGATGTCCGTCTTGCCGCGCAGGCTGCGCCTGTCCAATTCGTCCAGCACTCGCGCCAGATTGCGGTCCGAACTCTTGAGCGCCGCCTGAGCGGTTTCGGAGCCCGGACCGAAATCGTGCTGCGAGAAGTCCGGCTCGCTCAGCCAAAGCAGCGAGAATTTGGGAACACCGTCCTTCCAAAACGGGCCGACCAGTGCGCGGGTGGTCCACTCGTCGCGCCCGGCGTTCGGCTGGGCGGATTTCGGGTAAGGTCCGAGGGACTGAATCAGTCCGGTCCATGCGTTTGTAGGGAGCGTTTTGTCGGTGTAAAGAATTTTTCCGAGACCGAAATGCTCGTCCCGCTCTTTGCGGTCGTGGAGCAGAGCGACCCCCTTGGTGCCGGCAATGGCGGTGCTGTAACCGTCGCTTTGCAGAATCTCGGCGATGGTGGGCAGCTTCAGGTAACGCCCTTTGGTCAGCCGATCGCCTGCCCGCACGGTTTCGCTCGATTCCGTGCCGATGGCTTTCAGCATGTCGATGCGTGGGCGGTATTCCTTGTTCGCCATGATGCCGGTGTGAGCGGGATGAGCGCCGGTGGCCAACGCTGTGCCGTTGACTTCCGTCGCGCTCAGGTAAACCGCGTGATGATTTCCAAAGAAGACGCCCTCTTGAGCGAGTTTGTGAAGTGTGGGTGTGTATTGTTCGGTGTTGAAGTCAGGCCGCATTCCGTCCCAGACGACCACGACGATGTGCTCGGCTTTGCCGGCTGCAAAAGCGGTGGTTGAAAAAAGAAAGCTGAGAACGATCGAAATGATGGG
>QHOP01000203.1 GCA_003219345.1 Verrucomicrobiota bacterium | reverse complement strand
CGTGCCCGCCGGCGGCCCGACCATTACAATTCCCTCCCCCACCGAGGGGGAGGGTGAGGGGGTAACATAGCGTCTCGTTATACCGCGAGTTTAGCGACCCGAAGCTGTTTGCGGCGCTGCTCGGCGTGCCATAGGTCATACTGGGTTTGCTGATTGAGCCAGCTCTCGGCCGAGGTGGCAAACGCAATGGACAGGCGGACCGCCATCTCGGGGCTGATCCCCGCGCGGCCATTCAGAATGGCGGAAAGGGTCTTGCGGCTGACGCCCAACGCCTCGGCCGCCTGCGTGACAGTCACACCGAGCGGCTCCAAGCAAAGGGCCTTGATGATTTCCCCCGGGTGGGGTGGATTGTGCATGCGCATCGCGACAACCTCTTATGAGGCTCTTCTGGAACGCGTGGAAAGGGGCTGCGAATGGTGCTCCGCATAGGCATCGAGCAGCCGCCGGATCATGCGCTGGTATTGGGTGTGATGTTTCCGTGCCTCACCCTTGAAGAACTCGACGCTTCTCTTACTCAACGCAATGGTGACCTTCACGCCCTCGTCCCGGAAAATGAGGTCCTCGGGTCGAGGCAGGAAGTCAGGAACGACCTTCAGGTTTCCGAGGGGCTCGTTCGTGTATCTGATTTTCTCGCTCATAGGTTCCCTTTCCTTTCCGCCAGTAGCCGGCCCCGAAAATCCGAATGACATCGTCGCGGTACGTGAACCGGACTGTCAGAACTCCACCGTCGACCCACCCGAAGCAGTAATGTCTCTTCTCACCTGAGCTATGCGAGAGGTCTTCCGCGATCACGCGGCGTGGATCAGCAAAAGCAAACTGGGCTTTTGCGAAAGAGACCCCGTGTTTCTCTTGGTTTTCCTGATCCTTCTTCGGGTCCCACTCGAACCGGGCCTTTCCCACCATCAAAGGTTAGCACGAATCTGGCTAAATAGCCATACGTTTGTATGGGTCAAGAAAAGCATTGGGGGCAGCTCAGTCCGACCCTAATTGCGCTTGCACCTGTTAATCGAGCGTTCCACGCAACGCTGTCAGTCGGCCTCGCTGCGTCTTACTCTCTAACCGTCTGCCTTGCGAACCTTGTGTCGGCTTCGTCGCTCTTCGTTTCTTGCGTGGGATGGCGACGCTCTGTACGAGCGCTTGGAGTCGAGTGAGGGCATCCTCTCGATTCTGCTCCTGGCTCCGATACTGCTGGGCCTTGATGGTAATCACGCCCTCTTGTGAAATGCGCTGATCCTTCAGCTTGAGGAGGTGTTCTTTGTAGAACTCGGGCAACGAGGAAGCCGTAATATCGAAGCGCAAATGAACCGCCGTCGAGACTTTATTCACGTGTTGCCCGCCGGCACCCTGCGCACGCACCGCATGGATGTCGATCTCTGTATCCGGGATAGTCACGTGCGGTGAGATGTGCAGCATCAAGATTAGGTCCCACTTCCCCGGCCGCAGCCCCCGGACTCTCAGAAGCTCGAGTCTAACCTTAATTCTTTTTTCCTGTAGACTGGAATGCCTGCCCGGTCAACTGCATCCATTCGTTCGGCCTCCTCCATTTCGCCTGAAAACGAGCTTCGTCGCGTTTGTTTTCCTTGATCAGGTCGGCGTCGGGTTCTTGAGCCAATTACGCATGCCAATGCGTGTTAACCCCCAGAGTTCCTTCATGATGTCCTTTTCCTTCTGTTCAGGCGGTGCCCAGCCGAAGTCAGCGTCCTGATCCATCTCAATTAACCCGCTTCCATGTAGTATGTCTGATCGAAGCGCATACATCTCATTGCGACGTTTCTCTAGACTGGCACCAGGGGCATATCGGTCAATGAAGCTACGGAATCTCGCCGTTGGGCCAAGAGTGCCTCGCTCGGCCAGCGCCTCGATGGCGATGACAAGGGAGGCGAATGAAGCCGAAACGGAAACCGTCCATTGCCGGGAGGCCATGTCCATCCAGAAACCGGCTCGGCTAAATTTCTCCCTGTTCGTCTTTGAAAGCCGCATGTAGCAACAAATCGAATCATCGAGATCGGCCGGCACTCGCAAGCCTCGGCCATCGTGTCCAACGGTTGCGTAATATGTTTCCGGGTCAACCTCCTCAAGGGCTTGGGCTGCCGGTGGTGACAGCTCATCTTGTACGGCTTCGCCGAAGTTGGCGAAGTAGAACTCCTGTACCCATTTGACTTCTTGACCGGCGACGCCTTCCTCATGCACGATCGCCCATAAATGCCTGGGGCGGCGTGGTTGGATCGTGGTGCCCCCCGCAAGAAGAACGTTGAGGAGGAATGTCAATTGCCGGTGCTCTCGCATACGCCGGAAGTTCGTGATCGGCCACAGGTCGCTCACTTTCACCGGGTACTCAAGGATGAACGGGTGCTCGGCCATTTCAAACGGAGCTCGCGGCGCGTCCGCCGGCGGCGGCAGGATCTGCACGCCCGAGCGCTTTCCTCGCCAGGAACCGGCCACTCGGAAGCTGCTGAAGCTGCAGTCGCGCCCAAGTTTATATGGTCCGGTTCTCTCGATCTCCTCGACTACCTGCTCCCACTGAGCGGCATCGAACGCCGGACCAGGTTCGATGGCGACGATCTGCTTGCTGTCGGAAAAAGTCAGCTTGATCCGGCAGGAAGAGCCCGCGAGCGGAAGATAGAACGTATTCGGATTGCTGTCACGGCTGTCATACTGGCCGGGTCTTCCGAAGCGCTCGATCAGAATGAACCGTAATTCGGCGGCGTCAAGGTCTGTCCAGCCGCTTTGCAAGAGATCTGTAGACATAGCGCGATCTTCTGGGACATCTGGTCAGAAATACAAAGTGGGCGCGGCCTTCCAATGATGTCGCGCCTTATACACTGTTGCGAAACGAAAAAGGGGACAGGCTATTTTTTTCCAAAATCTCTGGAAAACCAGCTACCTCCCGTTCTGCCTCAACCGAAAAGTAGCCTCTCCCCTTATTGCTGCCTTCGGGATCACTTCTTCAGCTCTACGGCCACATCTTCGAGTAGCTTTCGGAACCATTGTTTTTCTCTGGCTGCCTTCACGAGCAGACGTTTCCATTGCGAGACACGGTGAGTAGATGTCGTTTGTCCTGCGAAGACAAGCCGCTCTTTCGGTCTTCGGTAATACCCGATCCTGATCCAACATTCCCGGTAGTCTGAAAATTCAATCAAGTCGACGATATGCCAGTAGTGAACGCCCGTGGGATTCCGACCGGCTGGAACGACAGCGCGATCCTTAAGTACCCCGCGCCGCTCGCCTTCATCTCCGGGGTATTTGTACAAGACGCGCTTGCCGATGCGGCTTAATATCTTTTGGACAGGACCGAGTTTCTTTGCCACGCTTACTGCCTCATCGCAAATCAAGAGCCGAGATAAAAGATTAAGGGGACAGTTTTATATTTCGATTTAATCCTTATTCTGCCGTCCAGAAAATAAATCTCTCCCCTTTATCTTGTGTTTTGTCTTGTCCACCGTCCACTAGTGCGCCGATCATACTCCCAAACAGCCAGATCAGTCTCCTGTACCGGCCATCCCAGTTGCTCCGCCAATTCCCGAATTGCCCCGAGATATCGAATATACGCCGGTATATCGAATGCGCGGCGCTCCTCATCGAATACAGCTCGCCACCCCCGGAAGTCGATCACACAATAGTGTTCAGGATCAGTTAGGGCCAGAATGGCCGACGCAACAGGCACGCCTACACCGCGTAAAGAGATGAGCACAGCAGTCCTGAGTTTGGCTTCGTACGCTAGTTCAGGCTCCTTGATCGAAAGCGCAGTCTGAGTGATGGCCTGGTATGCGGAATCTGTATTGGTATCGCGCTGCCGCTTATTTCGGCCGTACTGGTTACCAAGCTTCCAGCGGAAGATCGGTTCGAGATCATCGGTCGTTAGAAACAGGGGGTCGCGTTTCGTTCGTAGGTCGCGAAGTTGAGCCTTGAGGCGCTCGGTCTCGATGTAATCCGTCGCCGCAGTGCGAAGCTCGCGAATGTTGGTTGCTAGAACCATTGATTAGTTCCCCCCTCACCCTCGCCCTCTCACTCCGGGGGAGAGGGATGAGAGGGATCAGTGGTAGCTTTCGGAGTCGGTGGGGAATTTGCCTTGCTCGACTTCTTCGCGGAAGCGGCGGAGGGCCTGAAGCGCGTCGGCTCTCAGGTGGGCGTAGGGCTTGACGAACTTGGGCACGAACTCATCGAAGAGACCGAGCAGGTCATAGAGCACCAGCACCTGGCCGTCGCAGGCCGGCCCCGCGCCGATTCCGATGGTCGGGATCGCCAGCGCCTGAGTGATCGTCTTGGCCAGCTTGGCCGGCACGGCCTCCAGCACCACCGCGAAGGCCCCGGCGGCTTCCAAGGCGCGCGCGTCGTTCAGTAACGCCTCCGCCTGATCCGTGGCCTTGCCCTGGACCTTATACCCGCCGTACTGATGGACCGATTG
>QHOP01000202.1 GCA_003219345.1 Verrucomicrobiota bacterium | reverse complement strand
TCCGTGTACGGGATGAACTGGGTGTAAGTCATGTTCTCGGCGATTTTTTCGTCGCCGCGATGGAGATAGCCCACGTCCGGCACGGCTTTGGTGATGATTTCACCGTCGAGTTCGAGGACGATGCGCAGCACGCCGTGTGTGGACGGGTGCGACGGCCCCATGTTCAGGACCATTTTTTCGCCCTGAATGTCCTGAAGCTCGTCCGCAGCCGCCGAGGCACTCGTGCGGGCGTCTCTGAACTCAATGTCGTGAACGGTTGCCATTTTATTCGGCCGCGAAAGAACGCAACGAAAGGAACGCGGCGGTGGCCGCCAAATTTTCTTTGCGCGCCTTGTGTTCTTTTGCGGCCATTACATCAGTTTTCCGGCGTCCGTACGCGCGGCTCGCGTTCAATCGCATCTTTGCCACCGGCGATGGTCACAAACGGGCCGCCTTCAAGCGGCGCCGGCCTGGTGAACGCGACCTCCGGCAACTCGCTCGACTTACCGCCGAGAGGAAAATCCTTGCGCAACGGAAAATAAGGATAGCCTTCCCACATCAAAATTCGCCGCAGGTCAGGATGTCCACGAAAGCGAATGCCCATCATGTCGTAAATCTCGCGCTCGTGCCAATCGGCGGTCTTCCAGACCGAAGTGACGGTGGGCAACTCGGACTTCTGCTCGCTCACATCCGTGTTGAGGCGGAGATGAGAGTGATGGCCGTAGCCATAAAGCTCATAAACCACGGCAAAACGAGGGTCGTCGCCATAATTGTCAACGCTGCTGATGTCCACGAGGTAATCAAAGCCAAGTTCCTTTTTCGCGAACCCGCAGACCTCGGCGATCTTCTCCGCGTCGAGCAGTTTCAACGTGATCTCGGCGCGAAATTCGGACGGTTCGGAGAGCAAATCGCCGAACTGGTCTCTCAATTTTTGGGCGAGTTCAAAAGCAGTCACGAAAAGAATTTCAAATTGAGATCTCAGATTTGAGATCTGCGCAGCTCAAGCCGCGACTTTGTTTGGCGCACCGGCCACCGGTTCCCGGCCCACTTTGGCCTGCAATCTGATCAGGGCGTCGAGCAGGGCTTCCGGACGGGGCGGGCAGCCGGCGACGTAAACGTCCACAGGAATGATATGGTCCACACCCTGGAGCACCGCGTAGCTTCGATACATCCCGCCGGTGGAGGCGCAGGCGCCCATGGCGATGACCCATTTCGGCTCGGCCATCTGGTCGTAAATCCGCTTCACCGCCAGCGCCATTTTGTAAGTCACGGTGCCGGCCACGATCATCACGTCGGATTGCCGCGGGGAAAATCGCATGACTTCGGAGCCGAATCGCGAGATGTCAAACCGGCTGGCGCCGGCGGCCATCAATTCAATGGCGCAGCAGGCGAGTCCCATCGGCATCGGCCAAAGCGAGTTCTTGCGGAACCAATTCAGCGCAGCGTCGAGTCGGGTGTGGATGACCTCGCCTTCAATCTTCGAGTTGTAGCCGAGTTCGGTGCTGGTTTGCATGAATACCCGCGGTTGCGCCCGCATTTTTCTGCAAGCTAATCAGCGGGGAAAAGCGAGGCAAGTTGAATTTGTGATTTTTTTCACAAGCGTTCCGGATCGTCGGCCGAAACGTCGTTGGCAGGAGCGGCGGGCAAACGGAGAGGACAAAACGGCCACGACGAGGAGGATTTTGAGGCGCGTCGAAAGCGAAAAGTGGTTCAGTAAAATCGGCCTAAAAAAAACTGTTTCCCTGCTTGACGAAGCGTGCCGGAGCAAACATATTTCACGGCCATTTTTGTTTGAATCGGTTCGTCGTTGCGTACTAAAACTATGGTCAAATCGAAAGCACGAAAGCGTGTTCCCAAAGCCGGCGCGAAAAAATCCGGCAAAGCAGCTTCCAAAATCACAAAGCATTCCGCGGACAAATCCCAACAGAAAAGCCGGACGGTTCCGGCATTATCTTCCTCAGCTTCGTCCAAATTGCCGGGAGTTGGCGAAGTTTCGGCCAAGCTAAACGCAAATGGCCAGTCCCGCTCAACCAACCTTCAGTCTATCGCCGCCCCGGTCAGCGCCGCGGAGCAGGCGATCGGCGCCATCAAACACCAGTCCGGAATCGATTTGACCGAAAAGATCAGGGAACTCGTTCGGCTCGCGCAGGAGCAGGGTTACCTGACCTACAACGACATCAATGACGCGTTGCCGGACGCGATGATCACGCCGGAGGAGCTGGATGAGATCTACATCAAGCTCCGCAACCTCGAGGTGGAGATCGTGGACCAGGCGGAGGTCGACCGCGTCAAACAGCCGGAGCCGGAGGAGGAAGAGGACAAGAGCCGGCTGGACATTCTGGACGACCCGGTTCGGATGTACCTCAAGCAAATGGGCCAGGTGCCCTTGCTGACGCGCGAGCAGGAAGTCGAGATTTCCAAGCGGATCGAAGACGCCGAAAACGAGGTCAAAAAAATCATTTACGGTTTTGGATTCGCCGGTAAAGAGCATATTGCTCTGGCCGAAAAACTGATTTCCGAACCGCCCAAAGAACGCTTCGACCGCGTCATCCTGGACAAGAAGATTGAAAGCCGCGACAATCACCTCCGCGCCTTGCGCAAGCTGGTCAAGGAAGTCCGCGCGTCCGACCAGTCCGTGGACGACAAATATGCCGTATGGCAGAGCGGTCCGAGCAAAGCCAGGCGCGACAAACTGTTCAAGGAATTCAGAAAACTGGACGAAAAGCTGCAGCGGACGTTCCACAAGTTTTATTACAAGCAGAAAGTCATCGAAGAGATGGCGCTGGTGGCCGACAACATCCACGACAAAGTCCAGTTGAGCCTCCGCACCATCCAGGACCTGGAAAACCAGCGGAAGTCAAACCACCAACAGACGATCATTCAGTCCGAGCAAAAGAAGATCAAAGCGCTGGAGGAATTCGTCCGCATGCCCTTCGAGGAATACCTCAAGGCCTACCAGCTGTTGCAGCACTTCGCCCGCAAGGCGCTGCAAGCCAAGACCGAGATGGTGGAGGCCAACCTGCGACTGGTGATTTCCATCGCCAAAAAATATACCAACCGCGGCCTTTCTTTCCTCGACCTGATCCAGGAAGGCAACATGGGTTTGATGAAGGCGGTCGAGAAATTCGAGTACCGGCGCGGCTACAAGTTTTCAACTTATGCGACCTGGTGGATTCGCCAGGCCATCACCCGCTCCATCGCCGACCAGGCCCGCACCATCCGCATCCCGGTGCACATGATCGAGACGATCAACAAACTGATGCGCGTGCAGAAGCAACTGGTGCAGGACTTCGGGCGCGAAGCCACGCCGGAGGAAATCGCCGACGAAATGCAAATGCCGGTCGAACGCGTTCGCGCGGTGTTGAAGATGGCGCAGCAGCCCATCTCGCTCCAGTCGCCCGTGGGTGACAGTGAAGACACCAACTTCGGCGACTTCATCGAAGACAAGTCCGCGGAAAACCCCTCGGACATGACCAGCTACAGCCTGCTCAAAGACAAATTGAGCGATGTGCTGGAAACCTTGACGGAACGCGAACGGAAGGTTTTGGAACTTCGCTTCGGACTGGGCGACGGTTACTCCCGCACGCTGGAAGAAGTCGGCAAACAGTTCAAGGTGACGCGTGAGCGCATCCGCCAGATCGAAGCGCAAGCCCTCCGCAAAATGCGGCACCCGACGCGTATCCGCCAGCTCCAGGGCTTCCTCGAAACCGAGGCCGTCGAGTAAGCCCATCCTCCGTTTTTCGACCCTCAGGCTTTCCGGAGCGGCTCGTTATCAGTCTTGCCGCACTAAACTATACCCCCAACGAAACCTGGCCCCAGCCTTGCGCATCTCACTGGCTTGGCGTAGATGTCACCATGCGCTGCTGCGAAAAAGCGTTCAGCCGGACGAAATGCGTCCGGCGGTTTGCGGCAGTCGGTCTTCTGCTTTGTCTCTGGCCGGTCGCCGCCGCGGATCTGGAGGAGTGCCGCAAATTATTCGTTAGCGGCAATTATTCCGAGTGCATCAGCCGCTGCGAGGAGTCCGTGCGCAAGCAGCGGGATGAAGAGTGGCCGATGCTGCTGATGAAGTCGCTTTTGGCCACGGGCCGGTATCCGGAGGCGGAAGCGGTGTTGACGAACGCTTTGCCGCTTTACCGATCGAGCATCCGCTTGCGATTGGCCGGCCGCGAAGTCTTCAACGCCAACGGCCGGACGGACGAGGCGCGGGGGTTGTTGGAGGAAATCAACGATCGGGGCGGCTCGAGCCGATGGATGTATCGTGATCCGCCAAACCTGGTCGCGCTGGGCAAAGCCGCGCTGCTGCTCGGCGCGGAACCGAAACTGGTCCTGGAAAATTTCTTCGACCAGGCAAAAACGGCCGACCCCAATCTGCGCGAGGCTTATCTGGCTAGCGGCGAGCTGGCGTTGGAGAAGGAGGATTATGGGCTGGCGGCAAAAATCTTCGGCGACGCGCTGAAAAAATTCCCCGAAGACCCGGACATGCACTTCGGGCTGGCGCGGGCCTACGCGCCGAGCGCCCGCCCGTTGATGCTCAAGTCGCTTGAAGCCGCGTTGAGTCACAACGCCAATCACGTGCCGGCCCTGCTGTTGCTGGCCGATCACGCGATCGATGCCGAGGAGTACACCGCCGCCGGGGAGATGCTCGACCAGGCGTTTGCCGTGAATTCCTGGCAACCGGAAGCGTGGGCCTATCGCGCGGTGCTGGCTCATTT